>JAYODZ010000034.1:11601-17418 GCA_038106515.1 Rhodobiaceae bacterium | reverse complement strand
CGGCGCGCGCGAGATCAAAGGCCAACGACGCGAGCTTCAGCGGGTCGACACGGGTTTGCCCCTGAACGCGACGCTCGCTTTCAAGCTGTTGCTCAATTTCGACGATTTTGCGCTGCTGGCTCGCCAACTTCATCAGCGTATCGCGTAAGACTTGTTGTACCCGCAAGCTGTCGGCGCGATGGGTTCGGTCGATCGCCGACATATCCGCCTCGATGCTTCGGCGATGCGCTTTAACTTGTGCCCGCTGGGCACGGTTAAGCCCGCCATCATAAAGCGGCATCGTCATTTCAACACGGCCAGATAATTCATAAGTGTTACAATTCGAATAACGCCGATAGGCGCCATTAAAATAGGCCGCGTCGGGATGCGAGCGTGCCAGCACGTCGCCGCAAGATTTTTTATCGTCAACGTCCCAAGCTTGGCCGACCAAGACGCCACTTATCACGGGCAAACGGCTCGCCTTCAGCCGCTTATAGTCATATCCGGCGGCCCGTAAATCGGCCTCGCGTATTCGCCATTCGAGATTTTGCTCCGGTTCGACAGTTTCGATCGCTTCGTCCCGCCGTGCCATAAAATCTTTAATGGCAGCGCGGCCAAAGGCGCCATCAACTTCAAAATTATTGGCCAGATTGCGCTCGGCTATCACTTGCCTATTCTCGGTCGATTGCGTTTTGGTCTCCATATCAAGACCAATGATCTGGGCAGCGCGAACCTCCGATATGCGGCCAGCGCCGCTCTCAAAACGTCTCTCAATCGCGGCGATTTCCTTTTCAATGGCCTTGGCGGCGGAGAGATAAAGCTCCAAGACACGGCTTTCTCGCTCGTAAACAAGTGCCGCTTTATAAAACTCGAACAGTTTCTCATCAAACGCCCGAATGCCGCGCAAATTAGCTGCCTCACGGTTCAAACTCGCCTTATTTACGGCGGCGCCGGTGCGGCCCCAATCGTATAGCTGTTGGTTGAGCGTCAGCGACAGATTGACCCCTTTGCCATCATATTCGGGCGCACTGCTACCGCCAAACTCATCGCCGCGAGTGGTTTTATCGACCATCTTATTACCGCCACTGAGGGCCATGTTAAGCCGCGGGTAATAAGCGGTTTTCTCCTGCATAACGCTAAATCCCGCTTCACAAAAATCATGCTGAGCTTTACTTACGCTCGGGTGCGTAGTGATAATTTCCTGCAAACGAGCCAGCGTCGTCATATGCGGCCCAGCATCAGGCGCCTCGACGCTATCTTGTGCGACAGCTAGCTGTGGCGGCAAGGCAACGAGCCCAAAGGCAAGAATAATCAGTCGACTAAGCGGGGATACCCTATTGGCCTGGCGGCGGGGTATAAATAATTTCGACATAACGATCTCCATTCCGATTAGGTTACACAGCAAACGCACCGACATATCGCGATTAGGCGATGATGCGATCATGCATTTTAAAAGTTAAAAATTTTCTAAAAAACTCTACTTTTGCTTGATTTTGATTTTTTTTAATAATTTTAATTTTTTTCTTATCAAAATCCGGCGCTTACCGATTTGGTTCTAGCGCTCGTACAGGCGATCCGCAACAAAAAAAGGCCGCCCAATAGGCGGCCTTTTCTCAATCCTGTTGGGTAACGGCAGATTTACATCATACCGCCCATGCCACCCATGCCGCCCATGCCGCCCATATCAGGCATTGCAGGCTTAGGCTCAGGCTTGTCGGCGACCATGGCTTCCGTCGTGATCAACAGACCGGCGACCGATGCGGCATCGCGCAGCGCCGTGGCGACCACTTTAGTCGGGTCGACAATACCAGCTGCGATCAAATCGCAGTATTTTTCTTCCTGCGCATCAAAGCCGAGCTTGCCTTTGGCTTCCAACACTTTACCAACCACGATCGAACCTTCGACGCCAGCATTTTCAGCAATTTGGCGCACCGGCGCTTCCAGCGCGCGACGCACAATTTTAATACCAGCTTGGATATCGGGATTGCTATTTTTCAGCCCCTCAATGCTCGTCGCGGCCAGCAAGAGAGCTGTGCCACCGCCTGGGACGATCCCGCTTTCGACGGCCGCACGGGTTGCGTTCAGTGCGTCATCAACGCGATCTTTACGCTCTTTCACTTCAACCTCAGTCGCTCCACCAACGCGCAGAACCGCGACACCACCAGCCAATTTAGCCAGACGCTCTTGCAGTTTTTCACGATCGTAATCGGAGGTTGTGTTTTCGATCTGTGTCCGAATTTGTGCAACACGACCTTCAATGTCTTTACGCTTACCTGCGCCGTCGACGATCGTCGTTTCGTCTTTGGTGATCGAGACCCGTTTGGCGGTTCCCAACATGCTCAACGTCACATTTTCGAGCTTAATGCCAAGATCTTCCGAAATCACCTGACCGCCCGTCAAAATAGCAATGTCCTCGAGCATGGCCTTGCGGCGATCGCCAAAGCCGGGAGCTTTAACAGCAGCAATTTTCAGCCCGCCGCGCAGTTTATTGACAACCAGCGTCGCTAGGGCTTCGCCTTCAATATCCTCGGCGATGATCAATAGCGGGCGCGAAGATTGCACAACAGACTCGAGAATCGGCAACATTGGCTGCAAGCTCGACAGTTTCGACTCGTGCAGAAGGATCAGCGGCGATTCCAATTCGGTTGTCATTTTGTCAGCATTGGTGATGAAGTAAGGCGACAGGTAACCGCGGTCGAATTGCATGCCTTCGACGACGTCAAGCTCGCTATCGAGGCCTTTGGCTTCTTCAACAGTGATGACACCTTCATTGCCGACTTTCGCCATTGCTTCGGCGATCATCTGCCCGATCGCACGCTCGCCATTGGCTGAGATCGTACCAACCTGCGCAATTTCTTCGTTTGATTTCACTTTTTTCGAACGCTTTTCGAGATCAGCCAAAGCAGACGCAACGGCAATATCAATACCGCGCTTCAGATCCATTGGATTCATACCAGCGGCAACAGCTTTCGCGCCTTCGCGGACGATGGCTTGGGTCAGAACTGTCGCTGTCGTGGTGCCGTCACCGGCTTCGTCATTGGTGCGCGAGGCCACTTCGCGGACCATTTGCGCGCCCATATTCTCAAAACGATCCTCAAGCTCAATCTCTTTCGCCACCGATACACCATCTTTGGTTGTGCGTGGGGCGCCGAAAGATTTTTCCAGCACGACGTTACGGCCTTTTGGACCAAGCGTAACTTTTACTGCATCCGCCAGAATATCAACGCCGCGAAGCATTTTTTCACGGGCTTCTGAGCCAAATTTTACTTCTTTTGCCATTTTATAACTCTCTTCTTATCTGAAATTAGGGAAAGGGGTATTCGGTCGCTTAGCCGATGACGCCCAAAATATCGGACTCTTTCATGATCAACAGCTCTTGACCATCGACAGTGACTTCGCTGCCCGACCATTTGCCAAACAGGATTTTGTCTTTAACTTTCACGTCGAGGGCAACCAATTTGCCATCATCACCGCGTGTGCCGGGGCCAACAGCAACCACTACGCCTTGCGAAGGCTTTTCTTTAGCTGTGTCAGGGATGATGATCCCGCCCGCTGTTTTGGTATCTTCTTCAACACGTTTGACCAGAACTCGGTCGTGCAAAGGACGAAACTTCATTCTCTCTCTCCTTAAAATGGTCCCTCTCTGGGAGCCGCTTAAATACGGACGTTAGCACTCCTTCTTGGAGAGTGCTAACGCTACGCCTTGGGAGATAAGAAGGCGAGCCGTCCATGTCAAGATGGCGGCCCGTTTTTTTTACGCGAAAATCCGAATTTGAGCCCGTTTTCGAGATTTCAGAGCAGGAGGAGTTGACCCTTAGGCCCGACGCGGAAACGGCCAACGCCTAGCTGCGTTGGCCGCCCGTCCACTTATTTCCGGCGTTTTCGAATAAACGCACGGAAAAATAATGCACTTCGGTCGAACCAAATGGCGGGGGTCACGCCCTCTCATTTTTAATCAACCAACAAAGACGCAACACTACATTACTCATACTAAACGCTGTGCTTGATCGCCAGCCATGCGGCATTCGTGTGACCTGCGATATTGATCATCCCTATCTGTTCCGCGCACGATCAAGCTCTAGAAACTTGAACAAAAACAGCTTGATACAATCAATACTAGAAATAATTTACTCTTACACGTATTAGTAAAGGGGGTTGATTTCAAAATTTGCTTTTCAAAATCTAGGCTATGGTCTGCCCGCCATCAATGACGAGCTGCTGACCCGACATATAGGCACCTGCGGGGCTGGCAAGAAATACCGCCGCGCCGGCAATTTCATCGGGCATTCCAATCCGCCGAAGCGGGGTCGTCGATGTTGCCTGCTTCAGTATCTCAGGGTTCTCCCACAGTGCTTGGGCAAAATAGGTTTTGATCAAACCCGGCGCAATGGCATTGGCGCGAATATTATGGGCGCCGTATTCAACTGCTATATTGCGTGCCAGCTGAAAGTCAGCGGCTTTTGAAATGGCATAGGTGCCCAATATGGCTGACCCTTTAAGCCCACCAATCGAGGACATAATAATAATCGACCCGTCTGTCCGTGCGACCATTTCCGGTAACACCATATTGCACAACCAGTGATTGGACTTGACATTGCTGCTCATGATTTTGTCGAAAGCTTCATCAGGGCAGTCAGCCGAAGGACCAAAATACGGATTGACGGCGGCATTGCAGACGACGATGTCGATCTGGCCAAAATGCTTCCGACTTTGATCAACGAGGTTTTGCAATTGGTTTTTATCGCCAATATTACAGGCAACAGTCAACGCGCGCCCAGGATATTTGGCATTAATGTCATTGGTCACGACATCGCAGGCGTCGCTCTTGCGACTGGAGATTACAACATTCGCACCATGATCTGCCATGTGACGTGCGATCGCCTCTCCAATGCCGCGCGAGGCGCCCGTAACGATAGCGGTTTTCCCAGATAAATCAAAAAGTTGCATGCGTTCCTCCTGCGCTCAAAATCATTATTGAGAAAGTCTAGCGACAATTATGATGCTTGACGACTGTCGAATGCATCGGCAGTGTGCGGCATCTGGTCCATCCCTAGTGTAATCTGTAAGGCAGTTACACCCGAAAGCGAGAGATTACGATGCCTCAGACGCCTCCTGTAAAAATGATTGGCGGACTGGCCAACCTGGCCGATGGCTATGATGCCCTGATCTGCGATATTTGGGGCGTCTTGCATAATGGCACGACGCTGTATCCCGGCGTCGAAGACGCCTTGCGCCATTTTCTAGCCCTTCCCGATCGGCGGGTGCTTTTATTGTCGAACGCCCCACGCCCGGGCAGCACAGTGCAAACCCGCTTGCGCGAGATCGGTCTGGCCGATGATTGCTATAGCGGCATTCTGACCTCTGGCGATGCGGCACGCGCGCTTGTCGCCAACAAAAATCATGCTGGCCTAAAGGGGTATCATGTCGGGCCCGCCAAAGATGCTGATTTGGTGGCAGGTTTTGAGGACGCGCTGACGGATTTTGCTAACGCTGATTATATTCTCCTCTCGGGCCTCTATGACGATATGACCGAAACCCCAGACGACTATCGCGCGGCTATCGACATCTGGCGCGACCGCGGGCTGGAGTTGATCTGCGCCAATCCAGATCGCTTGGTCCCCTATGGCGATCGCTATATTTATTGCGCCGGTGCCGTAGCGGAGGTTTATGAAAAAGCTGGCGGTCAGGTGACGTGGTTGGGCAAACCCTATGCACATGTTTACAAGATCGCGCGCGAGCGGCTTGCGACCATGGGGGCTGGATCGCGGATTTTGGCTATCGGCGATGGCCCGAAAACTGATATTCTTGGCGCCAATCGCGCTGGTATCGACGTTGTCT
>JAYODZ010000034.1:8219-11591 GCA_038106515.1 Rhodobiaceae bacterium | reverse complement strand
CTTTATTGCTGGTGGCTTGGGTCAAGCACAAGACCGTTTTGACCTGAGCTCGGCCCAAGGCGTGAGAGATTTCTTGGCCACCGAGAACGCCGAAGCGCAAGCGGCCATGAGACATCTGGTGTGGTAATGTCGGACGCGCAATGTGAAGGGGTAAGATTATGGCTACGGAACCAGTTTTAATTCGTGCCCTTTCTGATGTCACTGATGCGCAGCGCGGCGGCGTCATCGCAATCGGTAATTTTGACGGCGTCCATCGCGGCCATCAAAAAGTAATCGAAGCGGCGCGCAGGCTCGCCGAAGAACTCAAATGCCCAGCTGGCGCTCTGGTGTTTGACCCGCATCCGGTAAAATTTTTCAATCCCGATGTGCCGCCCTTTCGCCTCACCCGCATTGCGAAGCGGGCCGCACTGTTGGCCGAAGCAGGTGCGAATTTCACCTTGGCGTTAAATTTTAACACGGCCATTGCCGAACTCGATGCCCATGCTTTCATCGACCAGATTCTCGTGCATGCCTTAAACGTCAAAGCCGTTGTCATCGGCCACGATTTTCATTTTGGCTCTAAGCGCTCTGGGTCACCCGAACTCCTCGTCGCGGTTGGGCGGGAACGAGGCTTTGAAGTGGTTGTCGTCGCCGCAGCGCATCGAGACAAGGCCGACACCCCCTTTTCTTCGTCTGAAATTAGAGACGCATTGGCGCAAGGTGACCTTGAAGCAGCAACCCGCTGGCTTGGTCACCCATGGAGCATTGACGGCGAAGTCGCCAGAGGCGACCAGCGAGGACGGACCATTGGTTTTCCCACCGCCAATATAGAGCTTGATGACTTCACGCGTCCTGCCTTTGGTGTCTATGCCGTTCGGGCACAGATCCTTGACGGCCAGCGCCTGTCCGATGTCATCAATGGTGTCGCCAATATTGGCATGCGCCCCACTGTCGGCACGCTCGCACCGCGCCTCGAGGTTCATTTGTTCGAGTTCTCCGACGACATCTATGGGCGCTGGCTGGATGTCAGCCTGCTTCACTTCATTCGGCCTGAACAAAAATTCGATGGCCTAGAGGCCCTCAAACTTCAAATTGCTCAGGATAGCGAGACCGCACGCCAGATTTTGAAAAACATATAGGCTTTGCAAGTGCCGCAACGACTGTTAAAAACGCGCCATGACCGAACAACGCGATTATAAAGAGACGCTGATCCTGCCCCAGACCGATTTTCCGATGAAAGCCGGCCTGCCCAAGCGCGAACCAGAGATTCTGGCGATGTGGCAAAAGCTCGATCTTTACAGGCAATTGCGGGCGCAGTCGGCGGGACGACCTAAATTTGTTTTGCATGATGGCCCACCTTACGCCAATGGCGACATTCATATTGGTCATGCCATGCAAAAAATTGTCAAAGATATCATCGTGCGAGCGCATCAAATGATGGGAGCAGACGCGCCTTTTGTACCAGGCTGGGATTGCCATGGCTTGCCGATCGAATGGAAAATTGAAGAGCAATATCGCGCCAAGGGACAAAATAAGGACGAGGTGCCGCCGACCGAGTTTCGCGCTGAATGTCGTAGCTTTGCGCAAAAATGGGTCGATATTCAAAGCGCGCAATTCCAGCGTCTTGGCGTTCTCGGCGACTGGAGCAACCCCTACACAACTATGGCTTTCGCGGCCGAAGCAACCATTGTCGCTGAATTCCAAAAATTCATCATGGATGGCAGCCTGTATCGTGGGTCAAAACCCGTGATGTGGTCGGTGGTGGAAAAGACGGCGCTGGCTGAAGCCGAGGTAGAATATGAAGAGCATGTTTCGCCAACCATCTTTGTAAAATTTCCAGTGCGCGAAGCCGACTGCGACACGCATGACCTGTTCGCGGTGATTTGGACGACGACGCCCTGGACCATCCCAGGCAACCGCGCCATCGCCTATGCTGCACATCTGTCGTACGGTATTTATGAGACGCCACGTGGTCGCCTTATCCTGTGCGATAATTTGGCGGCGCAAGTGCTGGCGGCGGCCGGGATTGAAGATTATACGCGAGAGAGCGACATCAGCCCCAGTTGTATTAAGGCCTGCCATCACCCTTTGCATCAACATGGCTACAGCTTTGATGTGCCGGTGCTGGCTGGCGACTTCGTTACCGATGATACGGGGACAGGCCTTGTTCATATCGCCCCCGGTCACGGCCAAGACGACTTTGAGCTGGGACGGCAACATAATGTCGAAGTGCCCTTCACCATTGACGAGGCAGGCATTTATCTCGACAGCGTACCTTTGTTTGCCGGCAAATGCGTCTTGCGGCCAAATGGCAAAGACGGTGACGCCAATAATGCTGTATGCGACGCCTTGAACGATGCCGATGCGCTTTTGGCGCGTGGCAAATTGCGCCATCAATACCCGCATAGCTGGCGGTCGAAAGCACCTTTGATTTTCCGCAACACGCCGCAATGGTTTATTTCGATGGAAAAACGCAACTTGAGGCAAACCGCTTTAACGGCGATTGACCAAGTCGAGTGGCTACCGACCGCGGGCCGCAACCGCATTCACGCCATGGTCGAAAACCGCCCCGATTGGGTGGTGTCACGTCAGCGCGCTTGGGGCGTACCACTAACCATTTTCGTCGACAAAGCCTCTGGTGACCTGTTGCGCGACGCGGCCGTAAACCAACGCATCTGCGACGCCGTTGCCAAACATGGTGCCGATGCTTGGTTCGACACCGACCCGCAAGAGTTTTTAGGCACCGACTACAAGGCGGCCGATTACGAGCGCGTCACCGATATTTTGGATGTTTGGTTCGATAGCGGCGTCACGCATGCCTTCGTACTCGAGCAACGCGAAGAGCTGCATTGGCCGGCTGATCTTTATGTCGAAGGCTCGGACCAGCATCGCGGGTGGTTCCAATCGTCTTTGCTTGAGGCCTGCGGCACACGCGGCCAAGCCCCCTATCGACAAGTGCTGACGCACGGTTTTGTGATGGACGAAAAAGGTCACAAAATGTCGAAATCGACCGGCAATGTCGTCGATCCGCTGAAGCTTATCGACCAATCGGGCGCCGATATTATCCGACTATGGGTGATGAGTTCGGACTACACAGAAGATCTTCGTATCGGCTCTGAAATCATCAAAACCAATACCGATGCCTATCGTAAGCTACGTAACACGTTCCGCTTTATGCTCGGCAATCTCAACGGCTACGACGCAACCCAATCGGTCGCGCTCGAAGATATGCCCGAGCTTGAGCGCTATATGATGCACCATTTGCGCCGTCTCGACGAGTTGGTGCGCGCCGCCTACACGCGCCATGATTTCCGCCGTGTCTATCAAAATCTATTCAACTTTATGACAATTGATTTGTCGTCCTTCTATTTTGATATCCGCAAAGACGCCTTG
>JAYODZ010000034.1:0-8209 GCA_038106515.1 Rhodobiaceae bacterium | reverse complement strand
GTATTGCGACGCGCCCTCGAGCCCGACGCGGCGCGCATGCTTGACTGTTTTAAACCACTTATTTGACTGTCTGACAGCATGGCTGGCGCCGGTGCTGGCCTTCACCATGGAAGAAGTTTGGCAAAACCGATATCCGGATGAGAGCTTCTCGGTTCACATGCGACAATTCCCTGAAACCGATGCCAAATGGTTGGCGCCCGAACTAGCTGTTAAGTGGACACATATCCGTGCCATCCGTCGGGTCGTCACGGGGGCGCTTGAAATCGAGCGCCGCGAAAAACGCATCGGTTCGAGCCTTGAGGCCGCGCCGATTGTTTACGTCGATAACGCGGAGGCCTTCACCGCCATGCAGGGCGTCGATATGGCCGATGTGTGCATCACCTCGCAAATCGAACTTCGACACGAGACGCCGCCTGGCGAGGCATTTATCGATGAAGATAGTGCTCATATTGGTGTCGTGCCCGCGCTTGCCGTTGGTGAAAAATGTCAACGTTCGTGGAAAATACATCCCGATGTTGGCTCGGTGGCAGGTTATCCCGATCTGACCCCGCGCGATGCGGCGGCGGTACAGGAATATGACGCTCAAGCCCAGTAACACGCAGCTCGCGATCGTCGCGCTGGTCAGCCTGTTATTAGATCAGGCGAGCAAATGGGGGATCTTATTACTACTGCCCAGCGCGGATCCCATGCCTATCGCCATCCTACCCTTTATGGATTTCGTTTTGGTTTGGAACTCTGGCATTAGCTATGGCTTCTTGGCCGATCACAGCCAAGTCGCGCGATTTGGCTTGATAACCCTGAGCCTTCTGATTGTCGGATTTTTGCTCTCTCTCCTGCGCCGCGAGCTGCACCCTTGGTTGCGCTTTGGCTATGCGCTGATTATTGGCGGTGCTTTGGGAAATGTTATCGACCGGGTAATCCATGGCGCGGTGGTGGATTTCATTAGCCTGCATGGCTTTGGCTATTATTGGTATGTCTTTAATCTGGCCGATATCTGGATCACGATGGGCGGCGGATTGATCGTTTGGCTGAGTGTAAAACCCAGCAAAACGGAGCTGGGATAAGTCTGCACAGCACTGGCTTTTATCTGCAATAAATGCTAGAAAATTTCGATATTTGGTTGAAGTAAGGTCTTATGATGAAACGCTTTCTCTTGTTGGCTTTGATGATTACCCCGCTCGCCGCTTGCGGCACGTTGAAAGATACGTTCGGTTTCACCAAAAGACCACCGGATGAATTTCAAGTCATCACCAAAGCGCCCTTGGTTATTCCGCCGGATTTTTCTCTGCGTCCGCCGAGAACATCGGAAACAGCGCAAGTACAGTTTTCCGCTTCACTGGCGGCCCGCAATTTACTGCTGGGCGAAACCGGTCCAAATGAACCCGCGAGTTTAAGTGAAAAAACGCTCCTCGCCCGCGCAGGTGCCGAGGGTGACAATAGCGACATTCGCCTAACAATTGATAATGAAAGACGCCAAACGGAAGATGCGCAACCGAGCCTGGTTGAACGTCTGACCTTCGGCTTAATTGGCGGCGAGTAAGACGCGACCAACAGGATCGCAATGCGACCAGGACGCCTAAGTTTCACAACCCTCTGCCTGAGCTTCCTTCTGCTGGGCTTGTCAGCCTGTTCAGAACCGGTTGACTTTCAGCGCGCGCGATTGGCCAATGGTCTTGATATTATTGTTATCCCGCATCATCGCGCGCCCACTCTTACCCACATGCTGTGGTACCGCATCGGCGGTGCCGATGAGCCAGCGGGCCAATCGGGCATTGCGCATTTATTTGAACATTTAATGTTCAAGGCCACCGAGACCCGCCCCGCGGGCGAATTTTCTAAAACTGTCGCAGCTATGGGGGGGCAAGATAATGCGATGACCCTGCCCGACCTGACGGCCTATTTTCAACGCATTCCGAAGCAACACTTGTCGCAAGTCATGGCCATGGAGGCAGACCGCATGGTGCATTTGCAACTGACCCAAGAAGACTTCGATACGGAACGGGATGTTGTCTTGGAAGAGCGCTCGATGCGTGTCGACCAACGCCCCGAACGTCGCGCCCATGAAATTATCATGCAACAACTTTATGGTGATCATCCTTACGCCATTCCGACAATCGGCTGGCGGCGCGAGATCGAAACCATGCCCTATGCCGCCGCGCGCGATTTTTACAAATCCTATTATGCACCCGATAATGCGCTCCTCCTTGTCGTCGGAGATACAACGCTTGCCGAGGTGCGAGCTTTAGCCGAGAAACATTTCGGCGCCATCCCCGCCAGCGGTGCGAGCCGACCTATTCGTCCGGCACTGCGATTTGGGGAGCAAACGGCGGCGGCGAAGGACACGCTCAAATTTGCCGATCCGCAATTGCAACAATATATCTGGCAACGGACTTATCGGGTGGAGCCCCGCGCGGGTGACAATCGGCGCGATGTGGCTGCTCTTGCCATTGCCATTGACCTGCTTGGCGGCGATAGCAATAGCTTGCTTTATTCCGACCTGATCCGGCAAAACCCGATCGCGCAGACCGTCAGCGCCGACCTTTCCTACTACCAAAAAGACGCAGGCGAAGTGAGCTTATATGCGACCGTCGCGAGCAAAGACGCGCTGACAACGCTTGATCAGGCGATCGATCAAACCATTGCCCGCCTCGCCGCCGGCGCCTTTAGCGACGCAGATATCAGCCGAAGTGCGCGCAAATTAGCGGCCGCCTTTCTATACCAGCAAGACGGTCAAGCCTCGATGGCGTTTTCCTATGGCCTCGCCTTGGCCATGGGGCTCGACGAACAGCTGATCCTGAATTGGGCGAACGACCTTGAGGCCGTTTCACGCACCGATATCATTCGCGCCGTCAGCAAAAATCTGATCATCGCCCAGTCGATCTCGGCACATTTGGGACCCGACATATGAGATTTATCGTCACCTGTTTTCTGTTCTTAGCGTTTTCGGGGCCGGCCTTTGCCTTTTTGACAATCACCGAAGTCGAAAGCCCACAAGCGCGCCTTGCGGCCTGGTTGGTTGAAGATGCGCGCCTGCCAATTGTAACGATCAAATTAACATGGCGCGGCGGTGCCGCTTCCGACCCCGACGGCAAGTCGGGTCTGACGAGCTTGCTCGCAAGCTTAATGAATGAAGGCGCCGGAGAGCGCAACAGTGAACAGTTCCAGAAAGCGATGGCCGATATTGGTTTGCAGTTTGGCTTTGAGACCGATAGCGACAGCATCTCAGCGACGATCCGCTTCATGACAAGCTATCGCGCGCAAACCGAAGATTTACTGGCAGATGCCTTTGCTCAGCCACGATTTGACGACGAGGCTATTGCGCGGATGAAATCTGAGCTCAATGCCATGATCGCTTACAGCAAACAAAGCCCAGGCGCACTTGCGCGCGATGCTTGGTTTGCCAAGGCTTTCCCAAACCATCCCTATGGCCGCCCCAGCGACGGGCAGCCAGAAGACATAGCGCGTCTCACGCGCCAGGATTTGATCACGCAGCATGCCGCTCTCTTAGCGCGCGATAACCTTTACATCGCTGCTGTTGGCGATATCTCACCACAACAATTAGGACAATTTTTAGATCGGGTTTTAGGGGCGCTTCCGGCGCAAAACAATATCGCCCTGCCGCCAGAGCAACAGCCAACCACGGGACACCTCGCGGTGCAGCCCTGGCAAGGGCCGCAGAGCGAAGTCGTCTTTGGTCTACCCGGATTGGCCGTGTCCGACCCAGATTTTTTCGCGGCCTATGTGATGAATTATATTTTGGGCGGCGGCGGCTTCGCTTCTCGCTTGATGGAAGAATTACGTGAGAAGCGCGGCCTGACCTATAGCGTCTATAGTTATTTATCGGACCTCAGCAGCGCTCCACTCTGGCTCGGACAATTCGCAAGCCAAAAAGATAAGGTGCGCGAGGGCCTCGATTTGGTGCGGGCTGAGATGCGCAAAATGCGGGAAACGCGCCCCACGGATGAAGAGCTTGAGGCCGCCAAAACCTACCTGATCGGTTCTTACGCCCTGCGCTTTGACAGCGGCACCTCGATCGCCCAGCAGATGATTAATGTACAATGGCAGGGCTGGTCGCGGGATTATTTTGAGACCCGCGCGGCAAAAATCAGTTCCGTCAGCGCGGCGGATGTCCAACGGCTTGCTCAACGCTTGCTCACCCCCGAAGATCTATTGGTGCAAATAGTTGGACAGCCGCTCGATCGTGGCGCAGACTAACGCACCATGTTTTTCTTACCCCTCCGCGATGATAATGACACGTTAAGTCGTCCCTTCATCACTTGGACTATTTTTGCCATCTGTATCGCCGTCTTCGTATGGCAAATGGGTCTCGGCCCGGCTGAACGTGACATGATCCTCGCTTATGGCCTGATCCCAGCCCGCATATTTGGTTATGTCTCGATGCCGGAGGAGCTTTTACTGTTGCCCGGCTGGATGACGGTGATCAGCTCAATGTTTCTGCATGGTGGTTTCATGCATCTCGCAGGCAACATGCTGTATTTATGGATTTTCGCTGATAATGTCGAGGACAGCACCGGACCTTGGCGCTGTATTTTGCTCTATAGCATTAGCGGCTTTGTCGCCGCCTTGTCGCATGCGCTGATGGAGCCAAGCTCGGCAACGCCCATGATTGGCGCCAGCGGCGCCATTGCTGGCATTCTCGGCGCCTATTTAATGTTACACCCGCGCGCTAATGTGAAATGCATTGCGGGGATTTTCATCTTTTTCCGCTTTATCAATGTGCCAGCATTTCTGGTCTTGAGCGGTTGGTTCGTCTTACAATTTATCGGCCTCAGCGCCAATGACGGCCCTGTCGCCTATATGGCGCATATTGGCGGTTTTTTGACGGGTGTAGCACTTATCCCATTGTTCAAGCGCCGCGACGTCAAACTCTTCGATACACCGCACAGTCGAGCCTTTGAGATTAGCCAAGAGTATCGGCCGCGGCATATCCCGCAAATACCGCCACGCTAGAGCTTGCCGCCAAGCCGCGCAGAGCCTATCATAGCGATCATTATCGTCCATCACTGGCGTCGCAGAGGAGTTCTAACCCCATGAATCTCAACGAATTAATTGAGAAAATTGGTCCCTTTATTGCCAACAATGCGGAGGTTATAGCTTTTATCGCCGCCGTCGTCGCGACTATCTTGGTGTTGGTACTTTTGTTCCGCCTGAACGCCGGCTCACACCCCCAGCGGCAAGCGACGGCAAGCCCGTCAACTGCCTCAGCGCCTATCGACAAACCCATGACCGCGGCACCGCTTAAAAGCCCACTCGCCAATCGTGACAATACCGAAGCTGCGATTCCCAAGCCTGAAAAACAGGCGACCGCCATAGCAGAACAATTTGCTCCCGCGTCACCAAGCAAAACGCTTGGCAAAGAGGCTCCCGCCAAAGCACCAGCGACGCCGAAGCAAGAACCCGCCGCCGCGAAACCCCAAGCAGTTGCGTCGGCTGATCTTCAGAACATCGAGGCGGAACTCATCGCGCTCAAAGCACTGTTTAAAGATGGTCACATATCGGCGCAAATTTATGCGCTCAAGTCGCAGCAAATCGCGCAGAAACTGGCGCGCGCTTAATCCTCATTGGGGTCGACGCGCATCTCGGCAATCTGACTAATCGCTTCCGTGATCACTTCGCGCGCGATTAATGGCATTTGCTCATTCAACCAACGCTGTAGCAGAGGGCGCATAACATCTGAAATCGCCTCGCGCACGACATCTCGCGACTGATTGGTATCAAACACGCTCGAAAAACGCAGGAACTGCGCCCGCAACACAATTAAGGCTTCTTCGCTGATCGCTAAATCGAGGTCTTTGACATATTGATCGAGATCAGCGCGGGCAATGGAGGGCGCTATGCTGGCATCACCATCGGCATTCGCCTGCTGGTCTTTCAGCGCTGCCTCTGCCTCGGCCACAAGATTTTCAATGGAACTGCGAACCTCAGACTCGAGGCGATTGGAAGCTGACGACATAATTAACCCCTTTACCGTAAACTACCATTTATACCGCCGGATGCAAAGGGTTGAAGCGGCAAGACGCCTGCCGGCGGATTTTAATTGCCGAAATAGAAAAGCAATGGCAAAATTTTGCCATAGGAGAAAAACAATGGCTAAACTAGAAATCATCCCCCGCGAAACTGGGCTGGGCGCTGAAGTCGCTGGTCTAAACATCGCCGCTGGCGTCAATGATGATGACTTTGCCCAATTACAGCGTGCCTTTGTCGACCATGGTTTGTTGTTTTTCCGTGATCAAGACATCTCACCCGAACAACATATCGCCTTTGCCGAGCGTTGGGCGCCGATCAATGTGAACCGATTTTTCACCGCCGTCACCGATTACCCGCAAATCGCGGAAGTTCGCAAAGAGCCAGAGCAAACGCAAAATATTGGTGGCGACTGGCACACCGACCATTCGTACGACATTATTCCGGCGATGGGTTCGATTTTGTTAGCGCGGGAAACACCGCCCGTCGGTGGCGACACATTATTCAGCTGCATGTATAAGGCGTATGAAACGCTGTCGCCTGGCCTGCAAGAAACCTTGCGCGGCATGAAGGCGGTGCATTCGAGCCGACATGTGTTTGGCGATCTCTCCCCTTATGCTAAGGAGATGGAAGAGCGCTTGGGTAATAGCTTTATGGCTCTACAAGATGCCGTCCATCCGGTGATCATTAATCACCCAGAAAGTGGGCGACCGGCGCTTTACGTTAACCCTGCCTTTACAACGCATTTCGATGGCTGGACGGTCGAGGAGTCGAAACCATTGCTGACATATCTCTATCGGCACGCGGCGCGCGAAGAACATACGACGCGTTTTAATTGGGCTCCTGGCTCGATTGCTTTTTGGGACAATCGTTGTACTTGGCACAATGCCTTAAATGATTATCAGGGCCACCGCCGTGTCATGCATCGGATCACCTTGGAAGGCTCGGAGATTTCCGGCTTCTAGTCAGCGGTCGGTTTGGTCAGGGCATATCCCGTGCTACGAACGGTACGGATCATATCGGGCTTGGTCGCTTTTTGATTAGGAATTTTATTGAGGGCGCGTCGTAAGCGGCTCATATGCACATCGACTGTGCGTTCTTCGACATAGACGCCATGCCCCCAAACCTTATCCAACAATTGCTCGCGGCCAAAGACGCGTTCGGGACGCTCCATCAAAACGCTTAACAATTTAAATTCTTTTGATCCCAAAACCACTGGATCACCATCGCGCGTAACCCGCATGGTCTCTGGATTTAATTCAAGACCACAAAAACTCATTCCGCCCTGCATCAGCGATGGGCGGGCGCGCCGCAACAGCGCATTCACCCGTGCCACCAGCTCGCGCGGCGAGAAGGGCTTAGCAACATAATCATCAGCGCCACTATCGAGGCCGAGAGCTCGATCGCCTTCCTCGCCGCGGGCGCTCAACATGATTATCGGCATCAAACGGGTTTCGCTGCGGGCGCGAAGCTCGCGGCAAACATCAATGCCCGAGGCCTCGGGCATCATCCAATCCAAGATTACAAGGTCGGGCGCGTCGTCTTCAACCCGCATGACGGCCTCCCTGCCATTGTCCGCGAGCAAAACCTGAAAGCCATTTTTCTCTAAATTATACCGGAGTAATTCACGCTGCGCTGGCTCGTCGTCCACAACTAAAATTTTTGTTTTCATAAACTTCGTCTCCGTGACTCTAAATCGCGAAGGATTATGCCCCTAAGTCGCTTGAATGATCTGCTTTTTGACGATCGTCGGACGGCAACTGGCCATGCACCAGAAAATATATTTGCTCCGCAATATTGGTTGCAAAATCGCCCACCCGCTCAATATTTTTGGCGACAAAAAGCAAATGCGAGGCAGCGGCCGTCCGGTCATCTGCCTCGTGCAAAAGCGCGACCAAAGAGTGAAACAGCGATGTGTGGAGCTGGTCGACCTCGACATCACGACTGTAAACATCGAGCGCGAGCTTATCATCCATCTCCATATAGGCGTCCATAACCTGATGCAGCATTTGCTGCACCATATTAGACATGCGGATCAAACTCGCCATCGGTGCGCCGTTAATTTGAGCCGGAATAATAATTTGTGCGCGTTTGGCTATGTTCTTGGCGTAATCCCCGACACGCTCAAGCGCCGAAGCCACCTTGATGGCGACGAGAACACGACGCAGGTCTTGAGCCATCGGCGCACGACGGGCGATCAAGGTGATGGCCTGCTCATTGAGTT
>JAYODZ010000179.1:538-2621 GCA_038106515.1 Rhodobiaceae bacterium | reverse complement strand
CATTTCTATATCACCTTCAAAACCCGCGCACCGAAGGTGCAACTCGCAGATAGCCTGCTCGCAAGCCACCCGCAGGAAATGACAATCGTCCTGCAACATCAATATAAAGATTTGGTCGCAGACAGCGAGGGCTTCGCGGTAACCCTAAGCTTCAACCAGACGCCCCATCAGCTCTACATCCCTTACGCAGCGATGATTAGCTTTTACGATCCTTCGGCTGAGTTTGGTCTTCGCTTCAGCCTCGACGATGAGTTAGTAGACGGCTCGGGCAGTGACGATGATAGCGCGATAGCTGTCGCCGAGGCCACGGCAGAAGATCGTCACAATGTCGGTGATAATATTGTGAGCATTGACCAGTTTCGCGATAAATGACCCCGTTTGCCAGTTGGCACGAGCCCGAGCAACGTGGTAATGAGGCCGATATGATTTTCATGGAGGTTGTTCGCTATGTCATAGACCCGTACCGAAACCGATAGCTTTGGCCCGCTGGAAGTTGCATCCGATAAATATTGGGGAGCGCAAACCCAAAGGTCGTTGGGTAACTTTAAAATCGGAGGCGAGACTATGCCGCTGCCGCTCGTGCGCGCCCTCGGTATCGTTAAACTAGCCGCCGCCAAGGCCAATATGACACTCGACAATCTTGAACCAAATCTCGGCGCCGCCATTGTGCAAGCCGCGCAAGAAGTCGCCGAAGGAAAATGGAACGACCATTTTCCTCTCGTTGTCTGGCAGACAGGCTCGGGCACGCAGAGCAACATGAATGCCAATGAGGTGGTTTCTAATCGGGCGATTGAAATCCTGGGCGGCGTTATGGGTAGCAAAGACCCCGTGCACCCAAATGATCACTGCAATCGATCACAATCGTCGAATGACACATTTCCGACCGCCATGCATATTGCCGCCGCCGAGCAAGTCACTCATCTGCTGGTCCCCGCTTTAGAGCACTTGCAAAAAACGCTGGCCGCGAAGTCGGAGGCATGGGCAGACATTGTCAAAATTGGCCGAACCCATTTGCAAGACGCCACGCCTTTAACTTTAGGACAAGAATTTTCCGGCTATGCGACGCAAATTCGCTACGGCATTGAGCGTGTACAACAATCTTTACCGCGCCTCCTGGCTTTGGCCCAAGGTGGCACAGCCGTCGGCACGGGCCTGAACGCCAAGCCTGGCTTTGCCGAGGCCTTTGCGCAAGAGGTGGCGACTTTTACCGGACTGGGATTTGTCACCGCCGAAAATAAATTTGAAGCTCTAGCGGCACATGATGCCTATGTCGAAATGTCGGGCATGTTAAATGTGATTGCTGCTAGCCTTTACAAAATTGCTAACGATATACGCCTGCTCGGCTCGGGGCCGCGCTCGGGTCTCGGCGAGTTGAGCCTTCCTGAAAATGAACCCGGCTCGTCGATCATGCCAGGTAAAGTCAACCCAACGCAATGTGAGGCCATGACCATGGTCTGCGCCCAAGTTATGGGCAATCACACAGCGATTAGTTTCGCTGGATCGCAAGGCCATATGGAGCTGAACGTCTTCAAACCGGTCTTGGCATACAATCTCTTGCAGTCCATTCGTTTGATCGGCGATGCTTGCGTCAGCTTCGCCGATAATTGCGTCGTTGGTATCGAGCCCAACACGGATAACATCAAAAATTTAATGCAACGCTCGCTCATGCTGGTGACGGCTTTGGCGCCGAAGATCGGCTACGACAACGCCACCAAAGTGGCCAAGACAGCGCATAAAAACGGCACGACTTTGCGTGAAGAGGCGGTCGGTCTGGGCTTTGTAACAGGCGAAGAATTTGACGCCATAGTGCGCCCAGAAGATATGATCAACCCCGCTTAAGCCAATGATCCGCAAGCGGTCTATCACCATTGCTGGCCATCCCACCAGCGTCTCGCTCGAAGATGCATTTTGGGATGCGCTCGGCGAGATCGCGGCCGAGAGGGGAATGAGCATTTCTGATCTGGTCAGCGAGACAGATATCCTACCGCGCGGTGGCGGCTTGTCATCGGCCCTGCGCCTCTTGGTGCTCAATCACTACCGCACAGGCGCCAAGGCTAAGTCAGGGTCAAGCAGATCACCAAGG
>JAYODZ010000179.1:0-528 GCA_038106515.1 Rhodobiaceae bacterium | reverse complement strand
AAGGAGCTGAAGTTGCGACAGCCCGCCGTCACGCAAACCCAACGCAAGATCCAATGTCGGGTTGAGCACGTCGAAGCCGCCAGTCACTCGCAGCCCCGGCAACCCCTCCCGATCCAGATCGAAGGCCTTGATGCCGACAAAACCGCTCGCCAAGGATAACTCAAATCGTGCCCCCGAAACTTTACTCTGCCCCGCTATTATCTGCTCTAAATCGGCGATCGGCTCGGAGGGTTCACGCGACAGCATAGCGACCAATTGCGCCGCGTTGATCCTAGGCAAATCGCCAGCACCCCCTATGGCGGTTACCTGCCCCTCTAAGCCTTCAAAAAATTTATAGGCGGATCGACCACGTCCCCGAAACGCGAAGCTCCCCGCCAAGATCCCAGTTACAGGTGGCGGATCGTAAAAAGCAGCCAAGCCGTCTGCTAAATTAACGCCTTCGAAGCTACCGGTCGTCTCAACATAGGGACGCAAGCTTGCACCTTCGGCATTGAGCGCGAATTTGACACTTCCACCATAAATTTGTGC
>JAYODZ010000033.1:8731-17986 GCA_038106515.1 Rhodobiaceae bacterium | reverse complement strand
GTGTATCACACAGGTGATACCGAAACCCATCCGACTGTTTTTAAAGATATCGGCTCTGATTTGCAGGCGCGGTATCAAGGGTGTGATCTAGGTTTGATGAGTATTGGCGCCTATGCGCCGCGACCCATGATGCAGGGTGCGCATATGGACCCCGAGGGTGGCGTGCAAGTGGGTCTTGATCTCGGTTGCCGCGCCATGGTGCCGATGCATTGGGGTACGTTTATTTTATCGTTAGAGCCGCTCGGCGAGCCGCTCGAGCGGTTCCAGCGCGCGGCTGGGAATAAAGCGCGGATTATGCGTATCGGCGAGACATTAACCATAGTCCCCGAAGATAAGTCATGATATAAGCCGCTTCGTGGCCCCGTGGCGGAAGTGGTAGACGCAGCAGACTTAAAATCTGCGTCCGTTTGCGGAGTGCCGGTTCAAGTCCGGCCGGGGCCACCATTCTTCCCCTCGCATGCGCCTTAAAAGCAATTATCGGCGCGTGGCTTCGATAAATTGTCGCGCCGCTTGAGCGGTCGTCTCGGGTATTTCTTCCATGGCGAGATGGCCGGCATTTTCATAGATAATCCGCTCGCTATTTTGCAAGGCGTCATGCATGCGCTCGCCATATTTCGGCTTGATCAGGCTGTCTTTTATGCCCCAAAGGATAAGGCTTGGCGCCGTAATTTCGCTCATACGGGGTTCAAGCGGGGCTTGCTGCGCATAGCCGGCAAATCGGACGGCGCTAGCTTCGCGCGATCCCGTCATCCGTAACAGTTCCCAATAGCGCGTCACCATATCGTCAGTAACGAAATGCGCCGGATCAAAAACGATTTTTTCGATGCTACGCTCGATCATGAAGCGCGGCGTGATATAGGCAAGAGCGGCGCGCCCAATCGCTGTTTGGGTGAATCGGAAAGCACCGACGGGAGCATCATCGACATCGCGGCGCATGCCAGCAGCCGAAATCAGGATCAAGCCATCAATGCGGGCCGGATGGTCGATGGCGAACTGCAAGCTGACGGCGCCGCCCATACTATTGCCGGCAAGATAAGCGTGCTCCACGCCGAGTTGATCCATCAAGGCGGCGACAAAGTCACTCATTTCCGCGATCGTGTAATTATTGTTGGGCACTGGCCCTGTCAGCCCGTGGCCGGGCAGATCCATCGAGATCAGACGATAATTGTCGCCCAAGATAGCGACCCAGGATTCCCATGTGTTTAGCGAAGCATTGGAACCATGAATTAAAACCACAACCGGCCCAGCGCGATTGCCTTCGTCACGGTAATGCACTCGAGCGCCGTTTTCCCATTCAGCAAATTGCGAGCTTTCGCCTTTGTAACGGGCTTCCAGCGTGGCGCGGTCGATATCTGGTGTGATGGCAATAAAGGCGAGGGCCGCAACAATGGCTACAATTACCGCTAGGGTCAGCGACGCGCGAAGGAAAAAATTCTTCATGGTTTTGACTTTTTAAAGATGCGCGACAGCCCCAGCCGGCTTGCTCGCTGATGCACTGAGCTTATCGGAGTAACGATAGCGAGTTGAACAATAAGGGCAAATGATCTCGTCATCGCGGCCCATATCGAGATAGACATGCGGGTGATCATAGGGCGGTAACGCGCCGATGCACTCGAACTCTTTCACGCCGATGGTGATTTCGTCGACGCCTGCATCATTGGCAAGCTTGGGTGTGAGCTGATCTGCCATAACTATCTCCTTAGCTGTTCGACGTTGTACTCAAGCTCTCGTTGCAAAGCAAATGCTTTTGCCCTAGCAGCAGCCGCAACCTCCAAGCGTGCGATCGCCATCTTTGTGGTAAGCTAATTCCAGCGCTTGGGCAGATCTATCGGCTGTTTCGTTGAAAGAATTTCGCGCTTTTTGTCGCAGTGTTTCATTGGTCATGACGTCTAAAGCTGTCATGGCAAGTGCTTTGGCGCCGTCGAGGACGGCTTGATCACCTTTCGCCGAGGCGGCATGACGGGCAAATTCGGGATTATGGATCACAACATTTGGTGGCGCGCAGGCAATCATCGGGTGAATTGAGGGCACGCGATGGCTGACATTGCCCATATCGGTTGAGCCTGCGCCCATGACTTTTTCGACATCGAAAAATTTGCGTCCCAAGGCCTCGGCGTTAGCCTTATAACTCTCGGCAATTGACCAGCTATTTTTGATCTCGAGATAATCGGCAAAAGTCCATTCGATCTCGACGTGGCAACCGGTGGCGATGGCGCCGCCTTCAAAGCAGGCGGCCACGCGTTTTTTCAAGGCTGCTAAATCAGTGCCGTCGGCGGCCCGCACGTAAAAGGCACCGCTGGCTCGATCGGGAACAATATTTGGCGCCAAGCCGGTTTCTGTGAAGATGCCGTGAATGCGTTCTGAGGGTCGAATATGTTGCCGCAATTGCGCGAGCGATTGATAGGCGGTGACCAAAGCATCGAGCGCATTAATCCCTTCATGCGGCATGGCCGCGGCATGCGCGGCTTTGCCAGTATAGGTGACACGCACTTCTGACACGGCGAGGCTCGGCATGGTGATCAAGTCAAAACCAGCGGGGTGAACCATCATTGCGGCATCAAGCCCGTCAAATGCACCATGTTGTGCCATAAGTTCTTTGCCATTACCGGTCTCTTCGGCTGGCGTTCCAAGATAACGCACGCGCCCAGGCAGAGCGCCGCCGAGGGCGGCGAGGGCAAGGCTCGCCCCTAAACCCGCCGTGGCAATAATATTATGGCCGCAGGCGTGGCCGATGCCAGGCAGAGCGTCATACTCGGATAAAATACCAATCTCGGTCTCGCCAGAGCCAAAGCGGCTGATAAAGGCCGTCTCTAAACCACAGGCGCTGCGTTCAACATTCAGGCCCGCTTGGCTGACCATATCCGTCAGCAGCGCATGAGCATGGTGTTCCTGAAACGCGATTTCGGGATGGGCGTGAATATCGTGGCTAGCTGCGATTAGCTGCGAGGCTTGTGCATCGATAAAGCTGGCGACTTTGCTCTTGAGGTCATCAACCGTGCTCATGAATTATCTCCAAGTTTGAAGGGCATGCCCAGTAACATACCACCATCGACCACGAGCAATTGTCCTGTGACATGTCCGCTTAAGGGGTGGGCAAAAAACAAGATCGGGCCAGTTAAATCTTCTGGGCCCGCGACATGGTTAGAGGGCGTCAGATTGCGCTGCGCCTCGGCAATACGATTGAAATTGTCTTCACCAAAAACGTTGCGGAACCAGTCCGTGCCGACAAAGCCGGGGCAAACGGCATTGACGCGAATGCGATCGCTGGCCAAGCTCCGCGCCAGTCCAAGGGTCATGCTGTTCAAGCCGCCTTTTGAGGCAACATAAGCGAGAGAAGACCCGACCGCGCGCACTCCAGCGATCGAGGATACATTGACAATGGCGCCACCATTTTTCGCCAAATAGGGGCGGCCAGCTTTCGCCATTTCATAGGGAGCAATCACATTCAAAGCATATATCTGATGAAAGTCTTCGGCTGACAAACCTTCAAGATCATCATGCGAGACAAATTTCGTGGTTCCAGCATTGTTAACAATGACGTCGAGACGTCCCCATTTATCAATCGCGCTATTAACCAGTTTCGCGCAATTTTCGGGTTGCGAGAGATCGGCGCCGACGATAATTGCTTCGCCGCCAGCGGCTGTGCAATCGGCGGCCACTTGTTGCGCGGCCTTTTCATTATGGGCGTAATTTACAACCACTTTGGCGCCACCGGCGGCAAAACCTTTAACAGCGGCAGCGCCAATGCCAGCCGATGAACCTGTGACGATCACTACTTTGTTCGAAAAATCCAATGCCATTATTCAACTCGTTGCGTGCCCATTTAACTCTCTCTGCCACTATTGGCCTCGGAACGCCGGAGCGCGCCCTTCGGCAAAAGCGCGCAAACCCTCCTGATAATCCTCGCTTTCGAGGCAGGTAATAGCCGCTTGCGAAATTTTATCTTGATCGCCTCCGCGGCCTTCTTCAAGCGTAATCTTTGCCGCACGCAGGCTTAATGGCGCGTTACTGCCAATTTGGCTGACTTTATCATTGAGCGCGTCCTCAAAGGCGTTCTTTTCATAGACATGGTTTACCAAATGCATGTGGTGGGCTTGTTCGGCCGAGTATCGGGCGGCCGAGAACAAAATATCGCGCGCGTGACTGTCGCCGACAATTTCGGTAAGGCGATGAACCGCTTCGCTTGGATAGGCGAGCCCGAGGCGTCCTGCTGGTATCGCGAAGACGGCGTCATCGCTACATAAGCGAATATCGCACGACAGCGCTAAAGCCAGCCCTCCGCCTATACAATAACCGCGGATCGCCGCCAGCGACGGTATCATGGTGTTGCGAAGGGCGGTAAAGGCGTTGACGGTGGCGCGGTCATAGGAAAAGCCATCAGCGCCCTTAAAATTTTTGTCGAATTCCGAGATATCAGCCCCCGCCACGAAGGCTTTTTCGCCGGCACCGCGCACAATGATCAGGCGGATATCGGGCAGGGCTTCAATTTGCGCGACAATATCGGGAAACGCCTGCCAAGCGGCGAGTGTCATAATGTTATGGCGAGCCACATTATTAATGACGATGGTGGCAACGCCCCCAGAATGGGAGGCCTCGATCAGTGGGCATGACGATGCAATGGGCTGCGACGCACGAGCTGGGGACGACATCAGGGTGCCTCGAAAAATGCAATCATGTCTTTATAAGCGCGCGGGTCTTCAAACATGAATAAATGCCCGCCTTTATAAAAACTCAGTTGCGCACTGCCGATTTGCTTTTGCATCGCGCGCATGCTTTCGGGCTTGGCGATGCCGTCGAAAAAGCCGCCAGCCATAAAAACCGGGGCGGTAATACGCTTCAGACGATCCCACGTATCGTGATCGGCGCGGGCGAGAAGTTGGTTGCGTTTGCCGATCGCATAATTTTTTTCATCAGCGTAACGATTGCGGTCATAAGCTTTCATCAGGCGATCAAAATAGTCCTGGTGGCTGGCGATCCATTCATCATTGATGCGGTTATCCCCGATCATAATGGTTTTGCGAATGCGCTCTTCATCGGGCAAGTCCATCAGAGTATGTAAGGGATAGGACGCGCCACCGCGTCCGCCGGGAGAGGTGCAAAATAACGCTAATTTTCGAACCAGATGGGGATAGCGGATTGCCAGTTCTTGCGCCACCATGCCGCCGAAAGACACACCCCAAATTAAACACGGCCCAATATCGAGGGCTTCGATCAAATCGGCCGCATCTTTGGCATAGCCAGCCATTGTGTAGGGTTGGTCGGGCTTGTCGGTTTGCCCGAGGCCGCGCTGATCATAGCCCGTGAGGGTAAAAGCTTGCGCCGGCGGTGATTGCATAAAGCCGGGCGTATATCGCAAATCGCCGCCGGAGCCATTAATCATTAAGCAATGAGGCCCTGACCCAACTTGTTCGTAATATATTTTTATTTCATCGGTCTGAACAAAAGGCATAGCTTCCCCTACCGCGGCCTTTGCACAACGCTACCGCGATCTTTTAACAAGTATAGACTTCTATCGAGGCGATGACTATGGTGCGAACAGATAATAGATGACACCTGAGGCTCTTATGTCCGCGAATTTATCGGAAAACGCCGCTACAGAGGCAGACTTCTGGTCCGGCTTACAAGAAGAGGCGCGTCAGGTCGTGGCTGAAGAACCTAGCTTAAGTGGTTTTTTTGAGTCCGTGGTGTTATCGCAACGCGATCTGCCGTCGGCCTTGGCGGTTCACTTGGGGCAAAAACTCGGCAATACCGAAATGCCCGCGGATGTCTTGGTTAAGGAGTTGCAGGCGGCCTATGACGCGAATGCGGCTATCGGTTACACGATGGAAAGCGATGTCATGGCGGTGATTGAACGCGATCCCGCCTGCCAAAGCAGATTAGATGTTATTCTTTATTATAAGGGTTTTTTGGCTCTACAGACCTATCGCGCGACCAGCGTTTTGATCGCGCAGGGGCGACGCTCGTTAGCGCTGTATTTGCAAAACCGCGCCTCGGAAGTGTTTCAAGCAGACATTCACCCGCATGCGCTCATAGGGCGTGGCGTTTTCATCGATCATGCGACGGGGGTGGTGATTGGCGAAACCGCGCGTGTGGGCAATAATGTCACTATGCTGCAAGGCGTCACGCTGGGCGGCAATGGCAAGGATCGCGGCGACCGCCATCCCAAAATCGCCGACGGCGTTTTGATTTCGGTGGGGGCCAAAGTCTTGGGTAATATTCAAGTCGGCGAATGCGCTAAAATTGGCGGTGGGAGCGTAGTACTGACCGACATTCCGGCTTATTCAACGGCTGTCGGTGTGCCCGCTAAAGTGATCGGTAAAGTGTCAACGTCAGAGCCATCGCGGGTGATGGACCATCGAATTGATAACAGCTAGTCGCGAACGGCTTACGCTCTATATAAATTCAGGGAGGCATAATAACATGAATAGTGCTGAAATTTTGCGAGTGCAGGCGTACTTCCGGCTCAAATTTCAAAATGACCAAATCCAGCTTCGCCGAAGCGCAAAAGACGATATGGTCGAGGTCTATATGGCCGATGAATTTATCGGCACCCTGTTTCGCGACGAGGACGAAGGTGAAGTCTCCTACGACTTTAACATGGCTATCCTCGAATTTGATCTACCAACAGTTTGAAACTATTTCGCCAGGCGGGCTTCGGCTCTGAAACTGCGTAGCAGTTCCGTTAAGCCTTGATTAATGGCTTGCCAGTCATCGAGGAAGCGATCGGGGAAACGAAACACGGCTTGCGCTGTCCGGCCAATCAAAATTCGGCCGGTGCACCAAACAGCGCCATTGGTTTCTGACGCGCAAATGTAAAATGGGCTGCCGATTGTTTCGGGCGTTGGCAGGCTTGGTTGGAAAAACACCGACGAGGCGTAAGCACTATCGGCGGCAAATTCGGCTTTGCGCAATCCGTTAGCGAGGGTCTCGAGGCGCGGCGATAGTTGCGGCAGGAAGACATCTGACAGCAAAACCGAAGGGGTCAGGTTTTTTTCGACCGGTAAAATTGAAATTAGAAGAAGCCTCGAACTTGGCTCTAGATTCGTAAAAGCCTCAGCTTGATCCTCGCTATAGCCACTCATCTCGGGAAGCAGGGCATGAAGCTCCAGGCTTTTCGCCTCAGTTTCCCAGCGGCTGCGACCATAGCGGGTGTAACTCGCGGGGATAGAAAATAGCGTGCCGCCAACTTCAGCCCGAATATCTGATTGCCGCGCCGTCGGCCCGTAAGACAGACCCTGAATTTGATCTAAAGAAGGGCCGAAAAAATACAGCATGACGACGATGATGGCGGTCAAAAATGACGCCAAAAAAACCACGAGCAGCTGCCCAATCGGCCATTCTTCTTCGACAACTTTGCCAAACAGGCGCTTAATCATGTTTTACGCTTTCTTATAAAATTGCTGGATTTTCCTGCTATTCTTCGCCACCATACCGCCAGACTAGACACGTTCAAAGACAAAAAGGACAAGCTTATGACACTATATCAGCTCGGGGATAAATCACCTCAACTCCCCGAAAGCGGCGCCGCATGGGCCGCCGACACGGCGCAACTTATTGGCGATATTAAATTGATGGAGAATGCCAGTGTCTGGTTCGGCGCGGTTTTGCGCGGCGATAATGAGCGGATTACAGTTGGACCATCGTCTAATATTCAAGACGGTTCGGTTTTACATACCGATATGGGCTTTCCTCTGACGCTGGGCTCACATGTCACGGTCGGGCATATGGCTATGCTCCATGGCTGTACGGTTGGAGATAATAGTCTGGTCGGCATCGGCGCGACGATTTTAAACGGCGCCAAGATTGGGCGTAATTGTTTGATCGGCGCCCACGCCTTGATCGGCGAGGGCAAAGAAATACCCGATAACTCAATGGTGCTCGGTATGCCTGGCAAAATTGTTCGGCAACTCGACGAAAAAAATGAAGAATTGATGATCGCCATGGCGCAGCATTATGTCGAGAATTGGCAACGCTATCAGCGCGATCTGAAAATTTTGCCGTCAGCGTAATTTTACAGGGGGTGGGCGAGCTATGGAAACCATGCAGGCAGATTATGTGATCGTGGGTGCGGGAAGCGCGGGCTGTGTGCTGGCGGCGCGCCTCTCTGAAGATCCCGAAACGAAAGTGATTTTGATCGAGGCTGGCGGTCAGGATAAAAATTTATTTATCCATATGCCAGCGGGCTATTCGCAGCTCGTGCCCGAAGCGAATGAGCATAATTATGGCTTTGAGACAGAAGCCGAACCAGCGCTTGGGGGGCGCCGTCTATATTGGCCGCGCGGCCGCGGTTGGGGCGGCTCCTCGAGCATTAATGCGATGGTGTATATTCGCGGCCATGCATGGGATTACGACCATTGGAGCCAGTTGGGTAATATGGGCTGGTCCTATGCTAGCGTTTTGCCTTACTTCAAAAAAGCCGAAACCTTTGAAGGCGAGGGCGATGATGTGTTTCACGGCCATGATGGACCGTTACATGTCAAGAAATCAGACCGCACCAATGATCCCCTGTTAGATGTTTTTGTAACCGCGGGGCAAGAAGCGGGCTGGCCTTTGACCAATGATTTTAATGGTCAATCGCAAGAAGGCGTGGCGCGCTACGAGCACACCATCAAGGGCACAAAACGCTGTAGTGCGGCGCAGGCCTATTTGCATCCAGCGCTGCGGCGGCCGAATTTGACGACTGTGACTGAGGCCAGCGTCGACCGCGTTATTTTTGACGGCAAGCGGGCTGTCGCCATTGATCTAATGCGCGGGGGTAAAGCCCAACGTGTCTCGGCGACGCGCGAAATTATTCTCTCGGCGGGGGCGCTCAATTCGCCGCAAATATTGCAGCGTAGCGGCGTCGGCGATAGCGCCGATATAATACCGCATGGTATTGCCATGTTGCATGAACTCAAGGGCGTCGGTAAGAATCTGCAAGACCACTATGGCGTTGTCAGTCAATTTGCGTCGACCCAGCCCGTGACCTTGCACCGTTCGGCGGTGTGGTGGCGACAGCAATTGGCCGGCATTCAATATTTGTTGATGGGTAAGGGTGATGCCAGTTTCCCCCCCACGGCTGGTGGTGCTTTCATCCGCTCGGCGCCGGATAAAGATATCCCGGACGTGCAGATCCATTATGTTTCGGTCGCGATGCCAGACAGCCATGGACGTGGCGACTTGCCCAAGCGCCATGGTTTTTCGTCGATCGTTTATTGCTGCCGCCCACTAAGTCGCGGCTCGATTTCACTCAAAGGCGCCGACCCGTCCTTACCG
>JAYODZ010000033.1:5236-8721 GCA_038106515.1 Rhodobiaceae bacterium | reverse complement strand
CCAATTACTTGAGCGAGGAGCAGGATTTGATTGATCTGCGAAATGCTTTCCGCGAAACCCGCCGGATATTCCTGCAACCTTCTTTTGATGCCTATCGTGGTGCCGAGTTAAAGCCTAGCGCCGAAGTGAATATTGATGATGATGCCTCGCTTGATGCGTGGATTAAGGCCACGGGGGAAACGCTTTACCACCCTGTCGGGACGTGCAAAATGGGGTCGGATGACATGGCGGTCACCAATGATGCGGGGCAAGTGCATGGTCTTGAGGGCTTGCGGGTTGTCGACGCTTCGCTGATGCCGACACTGATTGGCGGTAACACCAACGCGCCGACCATTATGATGGCTGAAAAAATTTCAGACCATATACGCGGGCGGTCTTATTTGCCGGCAGAGGATTGTTAAGCTGACAATGACAACATTAGAGTTTTTTTACGATATATCTAGCCCTTGGACGTATCTCGCCTTTAGCCGGATTGAGGCATTGGCCGAAAAGCATGCCGTTAATATCGACTGGAAGCCGATTTTGGTGGGTGGGGTTTTTAACGAGGTTAATAAAGATGTCTATGCATTGCGGGCCAATCCGCATCCCGTAAAGCAGCGCTATTATCACAAGGATTTAGCCGATTGGGCCCGCTATTGCGGCGTTGAGATTGGCAGTCCGCCTGTGTTTCCTGTTCGCTCTGTCGAGATCATGCGCACTGCAATTGTCGCGCTTGATGCTGGGTGCTTGCCTGCCTATTCATGGGCCGCGTTTCGCGCATATTGGGGAGAATTGCGTGACATTAGCTTGCCCGAAGAACGCGCCGCGCTGTGTCGCGCTGTTGGGCTTGACGCGGACGAGGTGGAGCACAAAATTTCACAAGCCAATGTAAAAGACCGTCTGCGTCATAATACCGAAGAGCTAATCGCGCGGGGCGGGTTTGGGTCGCCAACAATATTTATCAACCAGACGTCGATGTTTTTCGGCAATGATCGTTTGCCGCTGGTCGATGCCGCATTGGCGCGGCTGACTGAAGCTCGGTGAGGCTATCATATGCGGCATACGGCAAACGCTTCGATCATTTCCGCACCATTAAGTGTGATCGTTCTGTTTGCCATGTTGATAGGCATTCATGCCCTTAGGCTATTTCTGCCATCTGATATCGAGGTTCATTTTATCGTTTATGGTGCATTGTTTCCGGCACGGTTTCTGGCGATCGGTGCAGAGGGGCTTCCGGGCGGTTGGCTGCTCGGGAGTTTAAACCTTATTACTTATAATTTCTTGCACGCCGATTGGGCGCATGTGCTGATCAACGCGTTTTGGTTGCTGGCTTTTGGAACGCCGATTGCCCGTCGTGCGGGGGCAAGAGGGTTCATCGCTTTGTTCTTCGGCGCCAGTATCCTTGGGGGGCTATTGCAGCTTCTCGCGAGTGACGCGTCGTCGCTTCTGGTGCCAATAGTTGGCGCATCGGCAGGGGTCTCGGGTCTAATGGGTGCGGCCTGCCGTTTTGCTTTTTCGCCGCAACATCGGCAAGCTCCCTGGCCCGCGCGCCCACGCTTGTTAAGTACCCGCGAGACCCTGCAACAGCCGATCACGTTGGCCTTTATTGCTGTTTGGTTGGGGGTAAATTTTCTGAGCGGAATACTCGCGCCGTTAGGCTTGATCGCGGCGGATGGGGCAGCGATCGACATCGCTTGGGTAGCGCATCTTGGCGGTTTCGTTGCCGGGTTTTATCTTTTGGCGATCGTCGACAAGCCGCCCTTGTCGCCCTCTGGTGGCCCTGGACGGGTAGATTATGGAGCTTGGCGCTAGGCTCTAAAGCTTGGTTGGGTTTGGCGCGTCGCCATAAACTTCGAGCGGGTCGAAGACTTTCTCACTTTCCTCAAAAGTCAGCGGCACCGGACCATGAAAGTCTTGCCCTGTGGGTAGCGAGCGATAGAAGCACGAACGGTAGCCGACGTGGCAGCTGGCGCCATTACCGCCGACACGCACACGTAACCAAACACAATCTTGATCATCATCGATGCGCATTTCAGCGATTTTTTGCACCAACCCGCTGGTCGCGCCTTTGTGCCAAATTTGTTCGCGCGAGCGGCTATAATAATGCGCTTCACCGGTTTCGATAGTCCGGATCAGAGCTTCTTTATTCATATAGCCATGCATCAGCAATTCGCCGCTGTCGTAATCAGTCGTGACGGCGGGAATAAGACCGTTGGCATCGAATTTTGGTGCCAGTTCGGCGCCTTCCTCGACTTGTTCGATCGTCAAACGATTTGCAAATATCTCAGTCATGGTGTTCTCCATAACGGCCCGAGATTATTTTGTCGATACCTAAATTGAAGCTTAGGGCTTGACCATCGCGAGAAAGCGAGCCTCGAGGCGCGGATCCTCTTGGAAGACCCCCGTAAACAAGGTGGTGATCGTCGCAACGTCAGGTTTTTTGATGCCCCGCGTCGTCATGCATTGGTGCTTCGCATCGACCAGAATAGCAACGCCGGCCGGCTCAAGCACACGTTGAATGCAATCAACAATTTGTGCCGTCATGGTTTCCTGCGTTTGCAGGCGTTTGGCAAAAATCTCAATCACGCGCGCCAATTTCGAAATACCGACAACTTTGTCGACGGGCATATAAGCGATATGGACTTTGCCAAGAATGGCAACCATGTGGTGTTCGCAATGGCTTTCCAGAGCGATATCGCGCAACATGACCATGTCATCATAGCCTTCGACATCTTCGAAGGTGCGTCCCAAAACCTGATCCGGATCTTCGCGATAGCCAGCAAAAAACTCTTCATAGGCGTTAACGACGCGCTTCGGCGTGTCGACGAGGCCCTCGCGATCAGGATTATCCCCAGCCCAGGCAATTAGAGTTCTCACAGCAGCTTCTGCTTCTTCACGCGACGGTTGTTTCACGATTACATCTCGTTCGTTGAATTTGGGCTTTTTACCCTCGATTATTGCATCCATGTTTGGCTCGCCAGTCTGCTGGGAAATACGTCCCTGCTATCGCTAGGCACCCCAGCCTGTTTGTTCCTTCGCTTCATATGTGCCACGTAAGCACATATTTAGCGCTACCTATAATACGCACACCGTCTTGCGCAAATAACAGTGTCCCTTTGCGCATACATAGGGATTATCTCGGCAGGGGTCAAGGTGAAGCGAGGCTGCACCCTGTACCTAGATATAGTCTTTATACGACTGTAAACCCTTTGCGGATCAACAAATACCCGCGTTTGCCATTGCGTGGGCAGTTTTCGGCGCGTAAAGTGCGCCGCATGCAGCTTAAGTTACATAATAACCGAACACGACAAAAACAGGATTTTACGCCGCAAAACCCGTTGCAGGTGACGGTTTATGTCTGCGGCCCAACAGTTTATGGCGCGGCGCATATCGGCAATGCGCGCCCAGCCGTGGTGTTTGATGTTATGGTGCGGTTGTTGCGCTGTCTCTATCCGAAAGTGGTCTATGCGCGCAATATCACCGATATTGATGATAAGATTAACGCT
>JAYODZ010000033.1:0-5226 GCA_038106515.1 Rhodobiaceae bacterium | reverse complement strand
TCTCCCAATCCGCGAGATTGCTGAGCGCTATACGCAAAAATATCATGAGGACATGGGGGTGCTGGGGGTCAAGCTGCCCGATATTGAACCCTTCGCGACCGATCATATCGACGATATCCAGTCGATGATCGCAAACCTGATGACCAAGGGTAGTGCTTATGAGGCTGAAGGACATGTCTTGTTCGATGTGTCATCCGATGCGGATTATGGGTCGCTGTCGCGGCGCAAACGCGATGATATGATCGCTGGCGCTCGTGTCGAGGTGGCGCCCTATAAAAAGAACCCCGAGGATTTCGTTTTGTGGAAACCGTCGAGCGATGATTTACCCGGTTGGGACAGTCCTTGGGGGCGTGGCCGACCAGGATGGCACATTGAGTGCTCGGCAATGATCGCCAAGCATTTTGGCCCACAAATTGATATTCATGCGGGCGGTGTTGATTTGCAATTTCCGCATCATGAAAACGAATGTGCTCAAAGCCGCTGCGCGCATGGTGTCGAGCTTGCAAATTATTGGTTGCATAATGGGATGCTCAATCTCGATGGCGAGAAAATGTCCAAATCGCGCGGTAATATTCGCCTCATCGACGAGATATTAGAAGACCATCCGGGGGAGGTGGTTCGTCTTGCGCTGCTTCAGGGGCATTACCGCCAACCGATGGATTTTACCAGCACCGTTTTGGCACAAAGCCGTAGCTTGCTCGATCGGCTATATGGCCTGCTGCGCGAAGATGCCGCGATGACGACGCAAGCGCGCCAGCTGGCGCAAGACCGTGCACCGCCTGAGCCTTTTTTGGCCGCTTTATGTGACGACTTAAATACGCCGAAAGCGCTTGCGGTACTCTCCGAATTGGCCCGCGACACGGCTGATCTCGAGGGTCGGACGGCTTTCCTGGCGGCGACAAATTTGCTCGGCCTCCTGACCGCCTCGCCCGAGGATTGGTTTCAAGCAGGTGCCCATCGGGTCGATGTCGATCGCATCGATGCCTTGATCGCGACGCGCGCCTCAGCCCGCGCCAATCGTGATTTTGCCACCGCTGATGCGGCTCGCGATGAATTGGAAGCCATGGGCGTGATCATCGAAGACACGCCCAATGGGACTTTATGGCGTATGGCTTAGAGCGCGGCGAAGCGGTATAAAAGCGGCATGCTGAACGAGCTCTACACGAAAAAAATTCTCGATATTACGGCGCGGATATCGCATATCGGCCGTCTTGCCACGCCGCAAGCGAGCGCGCATGCCGTGGCGCGTCTATGTGGCTCAGAAATTCAGGTTGACCTGTCGCTCGATGAGACGGGAGCGGTTGCGGCCTTTGCACAAGAAATCTCGGCCTGTGCCTTGGGGCAGGCTTGTGCCGCGATTGTTGCGGCTCATATTGAAGGCACGCAAGCAAATGAAATCCGTCGCGTCGCCGCTGACATGCGGGCGATGTTGAAAGCAGGAGGTGAGCCGCCTGCTGGACGGTGGGCGGATTTGGCCTTGCTCGCGGGCGTTAAAGATTATCCGGCGCGGCACGGCTCGACGCTCTTGGTGTTTGAGGCGATTGAGAAATGCTTGGATCAGCTCGGCGTCTGATGCGCCACCTTCTTTTGGCGCCGGTTTATGTCTATCGCTGGCTGATCTCGCCGCTCATTCCGCCGAGTTGTCGATATCTTCCAACCTGTTCGGAATATATGGCGGACGCGGTCGTCCAGCACGGCGCTTGGTATGGTCTTTGGCTTGGCTTGAAGCGCTTGGGGCGGTGTCATCCTTTTGCACATTTCGGCGCTGGGCATGGTTACGATCCTGTACCGGTTGAGATTTTGCGCGGAGCTTGGTATGCCCCTTGGAGAGTTTGTGCGACTCAAGACATGATCAGCGGGAAAGAGGCCGAGCCAGATGATTAAAGTAACTCTACCTGATGGAAATCAGCGCGAATATGACGCGCCGCTCGATGGAATGGCTTTCGCCAAGTCGATTGCTCCGTCGCTTGCTAAAAAAGCCTTAGCGTTAAAAATCGACGGTCAGTTGGTGGATCTGTCGGAAGTGATCGATCGCGATGTCGCGGTTGAGATTGTGACGCGCGAGCATGCCGATGCACTTGAGTTATTGCGGCATGATTGCGCTCACGTGTTGGCGGAGGCGGTGCAGGAGTTGTTTCCGGGAACGCAAGTCACCATTGGGCCAGTAATTGAAAATGGATTTTATTATGATTTCGCCCGCGCCGAGCCTTTCGCGCTCGAGGATCTCGAGAAAATCGAGGCGCGGATGCGCGAAATTGTTGATCGTGACGAGCCAATCACGCGCGAAGTCTGGGATCGCGATGAAGCTGTGCAGCATTTCACCGATATTGGTGAGGCTTATAAGGCTGAGATTATCACCTCTATTCCTGCTGGCGAGGCGGTCAGTGTTTATCGGCAAGGCGCCTGGAAAGATCTCTGCCGTGGGCCGCATTTGCCCTCGACAGGCAAGTTAGGCAAGGCCTTTAAGCTGACCAAGCTGGCTGGCGCCTATTGGCGCGGTGATAGTAATAACGAAATGTTGCAGCGGATTTATGGCACGTGCTGGGCGGAAGAAGCGCAACTCGAAAATCATTTACGGATGATCGAAGAAGCCGAGCGGCGTGATCATCGTCGCATCGGCCGCGAAATGGATCTGTTTCATATTCAAGAAGAAGCTCAAGGGATGATTTTCTGGCACGACAAGGGCTGGACACTATACCGTGCCTTGGAAGATTATGTGCGGCGTAAGCTAGAGCAAAATGACTATGGCGAGGTGCGGACGCCACAATTGGTCGACCGTAAATTATGGGAGACCTCAGGGCATTGGGATAAATTCCGCGAGAATATGTTTGTCTCAGAGGCCGATGAGCGCATGCTGGCCCTCAAGCCAATGAACTGCCCCTGCCATATTGAAATTTTTAAGCAGGGCCTCAAGAGCTATCGCGATTTGCCATTGCGCATGGCCGAGTTTGGGTCGTGTCACCGCTACGAGCCCTCGGGCGCTTTGCACGGTTTGATGCGGGTGCGTGGCTTTACACAAGACGACGCGCATATTTTTTGTATGGAAGAGCAAATCACGTCGGAAACCAAGGCGTTTTGCGAATTGCTACTCGAAGTTTATGGCGAGCTTGGCTTTAGCGATATCAAAGTAATGTTCTCAGACCGTCCTGAAACGCGGGTCGGCGATGACGCGATTTGGGATCGCTCGGAACAAGCTTTGATGGATGCGGTCAAGGCCGCCGGCTTGCCTTATGAGATGAACCCGGGCGAAGGCGCTTTTTATGGGCCGAAGATTGAGTTCCAATTACGCGACGCGATCGGTCGCAGTTGGCAGTGCGGGACGTTGCAAGTCGATTTTAATCTGCCGGATCGTTTGGGGGCAACCTATATTGGGGAAGATGGCGCCAAACATGTGCCGGTCATTCTGCACCGCGCAATACTCGGTAGTATGGAGCGGTTCATTGGTATTTTGATCGAGCATTATGAGGGGCGCTTTCCACTTTGGTTGGCGCCGCGGCAAGTCGTGGTGTGCCCGATTACGTCGGATGTCGATGACTATGCCAAGCAGGTACAGGCCAAGCTAACGCAAGCTGGATTGCGGGTTGATACAGATTTGCGCAACGAGAAAATTAATTACAAAATTCGCGAACATTCTGTCGCTAAAATCCCCGTGATTCTCGCTGTTGGTAAAAGGGAGGCAGAAGCTGGATCGGTTTCAATGCGCCGGCTCGGCTCGACAGATCAGACCGTTGTGGCGCTGGATGACGTTCTGGCGCAGCTTACGAAAGAAGCCTGTCCACCGGATGTGGCGGGCTAGGGGGCTACCACGCCTTTGTCTGAAAAGGGATACGTAACCAAATCCCCAAAACACGTGCGTCAAAGCGCGTAAGTGCGATTGTTTTTGTTGCCCGCGTAAAGCGCAATTTTGCCCGCCGCCACGGCAAGGCGACTTCAAGGAAAACCAAATCCTCAAGCACGGGTTCGCGGTTTTTTTGTTCGAAATAGGCAAACTCATAGCCGAAACCATATTTTTTCGTCTCGAGGGCGAGTGTTGCGCGGGCATCGGTGATGTGGTTTCGGTTATTGCTGTAATCAGCCCATGTTACATGGCCCAGAAGGCCAAATTGTCCGATTTGTAATTTATCGCCAACAGATAGGCTGGCGCGGCGAAATTCTTGATCAGTCGGTTCGCCGTTCAATTTTAAAATGCTATAGCCGAAGCCGACGCTTGCCGATTTATACCGCTCGATGGGTTTGCCTCTTAGTTTTGCGATGAGCTGAGGCAAGCCAGGTGGAAATAGGCTTAGACTGGCGCGGTTGGGGGCATAAATAATCTCAAATTCTTGTTTGCTTCCCGTCGGATAAGGCCCAAGTTGCGTTGATCGATTGGTGAGGTTGGAAAAGGTTAGCATGGTGTTATGGCCTAGCCCGAGTTGGCCATAAATTTCACGCTGATGATATCGCTTTTCACGGAACGGCGTAGGGCTAATATCTTTTGCGTAAGTTTGCTTGGCAATAATTTCTGCTTCACCGCGTGGCAAAGCCCATGCGCCAGCCTGAGCTCGTGAGCTTATCATATGGCTCATGACGGCCAGCGTTACGACGAAGCTGATTTTATATTGCGGCATTGGTTTTTTTCTTTATGAGCCAAACTATATTGTAGAGCAGATTAAGCGGGGAAGATAGCTATGATGGATACAGTCAACTTTATGAAGCGTCGGCGTTCGGTTTTGGCGCGGGAGATGTCGGGTCCGGCCGTCGCGGCTGACGAGCTTAACGAGATTGTAGCGATCGCGTCGCGGGTGCCCGATCATGGTAAGCTCGCGCCATGGCGTTTTGTACATTTAGATGTCGATGCCTGTACTGCGCTGGCTGATGTCGCGCGGGCGATTAGTTTACGAGATGGCAAAGACGAGCACGCGGCGCGCGAAGAAGGCATGCGTTTCTTGCGCGCACCAACCATTCTATGTGTGATCTCAAGCCCGAAGCCGCATCCCAAAATCCCTGCTTGGGAACAACAGCTATCGGCTGGGGCGGTGTGCTATGGGGCTTTGATTGCCGCGCAAGCTAAGGGTTATGCCGCGCAATGGCTCACAGGATGGGTTGCGTATGACGCTCAAATCTGTGCCTTGCTTGGTTTGACGCCTGATGAGAAAGTCGCGGGCTTTATCAATATTGGCCATAGCGATCAGACGCCTGACGATCGTCCGCGTCCGGCGCTCGAAGATATTTTCTCTCTTGGATTAG
>JAYODZ010000178.1:0-2632 GCA_038106515.1 Rhodobiaceae bacterium | reverse complement strand
AAATATCAGCATGCCCCAGCATTTGTTGTACGGAGCGCAAATCCGCCCCGTTCTCCACCAAATGTGTCGCGAAGGCATGGCGCAAGCCGTGTGGCGATATTTTCAGATGCCCTAGCCCCGCTTGCCGCGCCAAGGCCGTCAGCAATTGCCAAAAGCGCTGGCGCGTCATATGCCCCGCTTTGCCTCGACTTGGAAATAAATACAGGCTCTTATCTTCCTTCGCATCGCGCCAGTCGAGCCAAGCCAGCAAAGCTTCTAAGGCGGGTTGGCTCAAGGGTACCAGACGCTCCCGCCCGCCCTTGCCACGAATATGAATAAACTGTCGGTCACCGGCGACGGCTTGGCGGGTTAGCCCCACCAGCTCACTCACCCGCAGGCCACTGGCGTAAAGAATTTCGATCATGCAGACCATGCGCCGCCGTGCCATATCGCGAGCTGGTGTGTCAGACGGCAAATTCTGCGCCGCGGCCAGAAGTCGATCAACATCCTCGACCTGCATCGTATCGGGCAAGGGGCGTTGCGTTTTAGGACGCGCCAACATCAGGGCCGGATTATCGGCTCGAACGCCATCGCCCACCAAAAACTTATAAAAATGCCGACAGGCGGATAAATGCCGCGCTACCGTCGCAGCCGCGAGATGCCGCTCACGCATATCACTAACATGCGCGGCAAGGTCATCGGTTTGCGCCTGGCTCAAACTCACGCCCCGATTTTGCAAAAATAGAGATAAGGCTTTTAAATCGCGGGCATAAGCCGCGCGTGTATGTTCGGCAACACCTCGTTCGGCCATCATCATATCCAGAAACAGACGGATTAAACGATCATCCGTCGCAGCCATCACTGCCCCCTTTGTCCCTGATTTTGCATCATGGTCGCCAGCGCGACCTGCACGACTATTTCGCGGGCGGCGAGATCGGCTTCATAAGACAGGCCAAGTGCGGCCAAGGGCGCCACAGCCAAAACCGCATCGACAGTCGACCAAGATTGCCAGCTACGCCCTTCTAGCCCTGCCCTGATATGTAGCACCAAATCGCCAAGTCTTCCCTCGGAGACCAAAGACCGCGCCCGCGCAATCCGTGGGCTGCTGGCTTCAAAACCCTCGAGCGCTTGTATTGGCTGGTATACGGCTTGGGCTAAGCTCTCGAGAAAAGTCGGTGCCGCCGCTAATAAATCCGTCGTCTGGTTTTGTGGCAACATCGAAGACCCTCCGCCTTGCCAAAAACCGACAACATCGTGGATCTGGTAATGCGTTGGCTGAACCGAGCTTTGCACGGGCAGAGCCGCAATAAAGGCTTTCGCTTTATCAACCCGCCCCAGATCAAGCGCCGCTAGCGCCAATACGGAACTTCGCGCCGCGTTAAGCGCCAGAATATCGGCCTCGATTAGCCGTATCGCCAACGACCAATGGCCGAGCCGGTAAGCCTGTAGCAGAAATTGCTCGGCCTGATCAGCTGACCAGCCCGTAGCTTGTCGCGCCTGCCACTGATCGACAAGATCGCTAAGGCTCGAGATCTCTCCTGACATGATCGGTTTCGGTTGGGCGGCCGCCTCCGGCACGGCCCCTGATGCGCTATCTGGAGCCTCCGCAAGCGGTGATACCGAAGCAGTCTCAATTTCTGCATTGGCAAAAGCAACTTGCTCCGCGGTGGTGCGGAAAAAAGCAAAGGGCATGAGCAGCGCCTCAACCGAACGCGCTGCGGCCCGCAAACGCAAGGGCGCAGCCGCGGAGGAATTGCTGGCCAAAAATGGATAACTCGCAGCGGCATAAATGCTTAAATCTGGCGGCAAAGCAAAGCCCGAGATAATCATCAGGGCGAATTGGGTCGGCGAAAGATGCGCTGGCGGTGTTACAGCCGAGGCTGGCGCATCAATCGCATAAAGATAAGCGAGCTCGCGGAAGAAAGGATCCGCCTCAAATTGCTCAGCGTTTAGGTCAATCGCCAGCGCCGCCGCCGAACGGTTGCCTGTAAAAAGGTCGCACAAAACAGCATATTCAATGGTAAATAAACTGTCCTTGGGCAACGCCGCCGACGAGCGAATTTCGCAGGCCCGCACCAGATCACCGCTCAGTAAAAAAGCGGAAATATAGGCCTGCGCGGCGCCACTATCGCGGCCAATGGCGCCCGTCACCTGCATCAAATCGACCACCGATTGCGTATTACCGAGGTCGAGCAAACGATCTAAGCGTGCCGCGAACCAAGTTTTCTGCTCAAATTCGCCAACCGGACCCCGCGCCTGACCACGCAAGACCGAGATCTCCATCTGTTTTAGAATGCGGATCGGGCTTGCCACAGGCAGGCGGTTCAATTGCGGGATCGTATAGGCGGCGCGCGATCGACGCCAGACTTCTGGCCCATAGCCAGGCTCCAAACCGACGGCGCTATTTTCTAGGCCACCTAGCCGATCAACGCGGATCCGGTTCTCCGGCGCGGCCTTTAGAGGTAGAGGCGCACGATCATTCCAGCCAGCACGGTCTCGGCTTTTATCATCGATCTGGTCGAGCAAGGTCGGCGGCACAATCACAATCGGGCGCGCCTCTTGCGCGGCAACCGACCATGAACCAAGGCCCAGAATTTGGGCCAAAAGGGCAGCAAGCCCAATGAAATGGGTTTTTTTCGGCACGAGCCAGGTC
>JAYODZ010000032.1:564-18172 GCA_038106515.1 Rhodobiaceae bacterium | reverse complement strand
AAAGTGTGTCTTCCTGTCTGAATAGACACTGCGTGTCTCTATGTCCCCCGACCTGTTTTATTAAATAAAACTCTTACTAGAACACACACAAAACTAAGACTTCACCGTCTTCATCTTTGATTTGAACTATTTGTTTATCGAAATTACATATTTTAGCGGCTGAAAAACCCCTGTAAGTTCCATGAAGCATAACAACGTATCCATTGTTGCATTTATCTTCGTCTTCATAAGACGAATATGCACAAACTTTTCTTTCGGTAACGATAGAGTATGCTGAGACCTTGGCAGAAGACACAGAGATTGCGATCGATATATTTGTCGAACTCATTTTACTTTAACGCCGCGCGGCGATGACTGCAGAGGTGATGTCGTCGATACGGCCGACGCCGCACAAGCCCATTGAGCTGATAAGTTCTTGTTCAATGATCTCGAGACAACGGGTGACGCCTGCTTCACCGCCGGCGGCGAGGCCATAGAGAAAGGCGCGTCCGAGCATAACGCCCTTAGCCCCCAATGCCAGCGCTTTGAGAAGATCTTGGCCCGAGCGGATACCGCTATCCATCCAAATTTCAGCGCTGCCGCCAACCCTTTGAACAATTTCGGGTAAGGCTGAAATTGGGCTTGCCGCGCCATCCAATTGGCGTCCACCGTGATTGGAAACGACAATCGCATCGGCGCCGGCTTGGATCGCCGCTTCAGCATCGGCGGGGTGCATAATGCCCTTGACGATAAAGGGACGGTCGCCCCAGTGCTCGCGAAAGCGCGCGACATCGTCCCAAGAAATACCAGGATCAAACTGCTCGCCAATCCAAGCTGAGAGGCTGGCTGTATCCGAGGCGGCGTTTTCGTAGCTTTTGATATTGCCGAAGCCTCTATGCTTGGCGCTGATAAAGTCCCAAACCCATGCGGGGCGGGTGGCCAAATCAAGCAGATTGGCCAGTGTCGGTTTTGGCGGCGCCGACAAACCATTGCGAATATCGCGGTGGCGTTGCCCCATTAGCGGCAAATCGACCGTCAGCACCAAAGCGCTACAATTGACCGCGCGCGCACGGTCGATCAACTGAAAACAAAAATCGCGATCACGCATGACATAGAGTTGAAACCAAAACGGTTGCTCGACAGCTAAGGCGACATCTTCAATGGCGCAGATTGACATTGTCGATAGCGTATAAGGTACGCCAAAATTTTGCGCCGCGCGGGCGGCATGGATCTCACCATCGGCATACATCATGCCACCGAGACCGGTCGGTGCGATGGCGCAAGGTAACCGCACATCTTGGCCAAGCATTTGGCCGCGCGCCGACAGCGCGGGTAAGCCGGCGGCCACCCTTTGGGTTAGACCGATGGCGTCGAGGTCAAGACGGTTGCGAGCCAAAGATTGCTCCTGCCAGGAGCCAGACTCGATATAATCGAAAAACATTTTTGGCAAGCGTCGTTGCGCCCGCTGTCGTAGATCCTCGACCGTCAGGCATTTTTTTATCGTACCCATGTTTTTTCAAACCTTTTCCCAAGTCTGCTCGACAAGTATGGCGCTATTTTAGGGGGTTAGGCAATCGTCACCAGAGCCGCGATGAAGACGGCATGGCGCAGACATAATTAGCGGATGCTCTTGAGGCTACTGGGATTAAAGTCGCGATCGGATAGGCCTTTGCCGAAGGTATAATCGCTATAGTTTAAAATCGTTGTTTTACCGGTTTTGTGGTTGTCCATGACAAGCCGATGCGGGCGCCAGAATTTATCCTTGTGTAAGCGATAGGCTTGCAAGCTTAATCGCTTCAGTAAAACACCATCATGGTCATAATAGTCGATCCGCAGCGGCCGATAGGTCATCTGGTCGTACCATGTTAGCAATTTGCTATAGCCTGAATTAGGATAGGCGGGAAAGCGGGCGACAACAAAACAGTGGCTGTCGCCGCAGGGTTCGGCGGTCTCATAGCGATAGGTGAATTTGCCAACTTCGGGCGCAGCGATATCCTCATAAGCAAATTCACTACCAAAAAAAGCGCCCGTTTTATTCGCCGATGAAATGCGTTTAACGCGTTTCAAGGCAGGTAAATAAAGCCAAAGGGCATCGTCTTCACCGACTTTGGCGTGACTCAAGAAAATAGTCCCCTGCATATCGGCCGGCGCATCGAAAATTGTTAGCGTCTGATCACCTTCGTTGCCGGGTTTCTCGAGCAGTAGCAACCGCAAATCGCGTTCGCGCGTTTGACCGCGTCGGTCTTGTAGGACCATGCGCAGTGTAACGCTCTCATCGCCCCAACCGGCATCACGCCGCTCGGCCTCCAAGGCAATCTCAAGCCCGCGATCGGCTTCGGCGCGCGGCGCCACCATCATTATGCTTAACGCGCCGATTATAAGGCTCAGGCTGAGATAGATATTCTTCATGCTAATTCTTCTTTTTCGGAGTGCGGTCGGTTGGCTTTGATTAAGGGGTAATCATCGGGCGCTTGTTGAAAACGGGTTCGGCATTGTTCCGAGCAAAAATGCACACGGTCGCCTTGGTAATCTACGAAAAGGGTCGACGTCCAAGCATCGAGAGACATTTTGCACACCGGATCGCGAACCCAGATGCGCGCCTCGCTCTTGCGGTCGCGAATAGTGCCATCCTCCAGCCACAAGACGCGATCTGCAACCTCTTCCACGCGTTGGTCGTGGGTGACGATCAAGATCGAATGCCCTTGGTCGCGGGCAATATCGTGGAGCGTCATAATCACTTGATGGCCACTTTTGGTATCAAGATTGCCGGTCGGCTCATCGGCGATAATCAGTTTGGGCTGGTTGATTAAAGCGCGGGCGATAGCAACGCGCTGTTTCTCCCCTCCCGATAAGGTCTTGGGCAGCGCCGTCTGCCGCGCCGAGAGGCCGAGCCGGTCGAGCAATTGATCGGCTAGGGGCGCTGCGGCTTTCACGCCGCCAGGCGCGAGATGCGCGGGAAACAAAATATTATCGCGGGCGCTCAAGGCGTCGAGCAGGTTAAAAGATTGGAATACGAAGCCAATAGTCCGCGCTCGCAAGCGCGACAATTCAGCTTCGGTCATAGAGCCTAAATTGACCCCGTCAATACTGACCTCGCCGGCGGTCGGCCGCAGCAAGGCTCCGAGTATAGAAACTAAAGTCGTTTTGCCCGACCCTGATGGGCCGGTAATGGTGACGACCTCGCCCGGCCATAAATCGAGCGAGACGCCGTCGACGGCGCGCACCAAGGTATGCCCAGCGCCAAATGTTTTGACGACATTTTTAGCGGTTAAAAGTGGTGAACTCATATCAAGCCTCTTATTATTGTTGGAAGGCGGTGACCGGATCGACAGACAGGACGCGCATCACGGGTAAAACCGAGGCGATCAGGCTGACCGCAACGGCCAAGCCGCCGGTTTTTAGAAGCGCATCCCCCGTTATTGCGAGGCTCACTTTGGGCATTAACCACTCGGTCAGCGGAATAGCCAGTAAAATGGTCACGACCGCTAGAACGAGAGCTAAAGCGCCAATCGTGAGTGCCTGTACCATAGTGGCGCAATAGATCGGTAAATTTCCGACGCCGAGTGCTTTCATCATCGCCAATTCACGCTCGCGTTCCGAGACATGGGCATAAATGATAAAGCCGGTTAATAAGACCGCGAGAACACCGCCAATGATGGTCATCATCCAGACGATTTCGAGTCCCATTTGATAGGCGATACCATAGTCTCGGCGAATGAAGTCATCACGCGTTAAAACATTGACGCCATCAACCTCCTGCATGATGCGTATTGCTAGATCCTGCGCCGCCACTCCGGCGACTGCATCCACCAACATGTAACTGACAATACCAAGCGATGACATGGCATCCGCCAGATCAGCGAGCGTGACATAAACGATTGAATTGGCCATCGAGAAGGTGTCCGCAGAAAATCCGGAAATCGTAAAGTCGCGCCCGACGATGCGCACCGTGTCACCGATCTGCAGGCCCGCATCATCGGCAAAAACATTCGGCACGATGGCGGTGCCAGATTCGGGTAATGCGGCGCCGCCAGCGGGATTCCAAGGGCCAGCCCGTGGGTCGCCGGCTTCTAGCCCGACGACAAAAGAAAACCAATTGCTACCGCCAGCTTCTATGGCCGAGCTTAAATAAAGGATCGGAGTTACTTTTTTGACGCCCTCAACCTTCGCGACGGCATCGATTTTCCAATCGGCAACAAAAGAGGTTGCCATATGCATATTGCCGACACCTTTTTGCATGACCCAGACATCGCCTTCGGTACGATCGATCATAGCGACGATCTGGCGCGACTCGCCAGCAAAGATACCTTCGAAAAATAAAACCAAGGCAAAGGCTCCCGCGACAGCCGCGATATTGGCGAAAAGCTGTTGCGGCGAATGCAGTAATTCACGAATGGCCCATTTGAACATGCGGCTAATCCTTGAAAGCACTGGCGGGGTCAAGCCGCATCAGCATCCGTAGCGGGAGCAAGGCGCCAAGCACGCCGAGGATTATCGCGATCAAAGCGGTCTGGATGACCGCCCGTGTTTCGGTGACCAGTAATAAATAACCTGGTGCCAGCGTCTCAATCAGCGTTGCAAGGCCGACAGCTAAGAGAAGGCTGACAGGAATGGCAACAATCGCCCAAGCCACCGCTTCAACCGTGATACTCAGGCCAATATCGAAAGCGGAAAAGCCAAGTGCGCGTAAAACGCCAAATGATTTTCGTCGCCCGCGCACAGCAGCGAAAGCGAACAGACCGACGGCCAGCGCGCCAACGCCATAGCTTAACCCTAGCAATAAATTAAGGATTGGCCCTAAAAGCTCTTGTCCTAATTTTTCATCATGGCGCGCCATATTCTCTATGGGGACAGCGGTGACGCCTTCGACCTCAGCCGAAATGCGCGCCGCCATATCTCGCGATGCGATATTGGGCGTAATATCAACAGCCAAAAAGCTGAGCAGAGGAAAAGCGGCAATATCGGAGGCCAAATCGGAATCGAAATAAAAATCGATCAGCGTATCAAAATTGGTAAAAGCAAAGGGCGTGAACAACGCTGTCTCAGCGCGGGCAAAACCAACAATGGTAAAATCATAATCTGATAGCGTAAGGCGATCGCCCAGGGCCAGCGAAAATTTCTTGGCTAGCGACAGGTCAACGACAATGTCGCCAGTGGCGCTCGGGCGGTGGCCGGCCTCTATTTGGCGCGGCCCACCGGCATCATCATAGGCCAAAACAATTAAGGGCGATCGTTTATCGCCGCTCTCATAAATCACGGCCAAAGCGGTCAGCGGATGGGTTGTGACAACGCCGTCTAAAGCCTCAATATCGCGCCGCGCTTGTTGCGGTAAAATCGATCGCGTCGCAAAAAAATTCGTCACTCCAGATTGGGCAACAATTATATCTTCGCCGCGTTGTAAGACCGCCTGTCGCAATTGCCAATAGGAGCCGGCGAGAAACCCCTCTAACGCTAAAATCTCAGCCAAAATTGCGGCTACGGCTAGGATAATCAGAAGCGTGCGGCCTGGGCGTAAAAGGCTGTTTCTCCAAGCGAGCCAGATCATTGTCGGCGCTTTCGGAAACACCTGCAGTTGGTGCAAAAGGCCTCGCTTGTCAGACTGTAAGGTCTGATCCGGTCATCAATTAGATCACTGAGGCTTGGCATCACCATGGCTCCGGCCGTTTTTATTTTTCTTAAGAACCGAACTCTAACTTACTGTACTAAATTTTCGGTTAATGGGAAGAGCCGCCTGCCAAAAAAGCGGATTTGAAGCCCGTGTCGAAGGCAAGCTATATTGCTTAAGGCGTTAGACTGACAGAGACTTGGCCGAGTTGGTCGAAGACCGCCTCAATGGTCTCACCCTTGGAAGCGGGATAAGGTTTGGTTAGCGAGCCACTGGCGATGACTTGCCCCGCCGCCAGTTTTAGGTTTTGTTTTTGTGCCGCGTTTAAGAACCACATCAGCGAATTGATTGGATTGTCCAGTACAATTTTTGCGCTACCGGTTTCGATAAGCTCACCGTTCACCACGAGTGTTGCTGTGATATCGGCGAGTAAAGACCAGTCGCATGCGGGGCAGGCAGCACCGATCACCAGTCCACCATTGCCGCCGCGATCGGCGATCAGCGGTGCGGCGCCCGCGGCAAAAGGCGGGTCGAGGCGGGGGTTAAAAATCTCAAAAACCGGTCGCAGGGCAGCGATAAAATCGCCAACATTGGCAAGTGTCACGGGCACCGCTAGGTCGGATACAGCATCGGACAACTCGAAACCTATTTCAGGTTCAATAATGGCGGGTTGAAATCTCGCAGCAGCGATTTGTGCACCGACGGGAAATATATCGTCTGTAAATATTGCGCCGAAAAATGGCTCCGATATTGCGAGCATCTCTTGCTGAACAATATTGGCGGCGCCGATTTTCCAGCCGCCAACCCTATGCGACGGTTCGGCAAGTCGCGCCTGCACCCGATAAGCCAGTTCAATATCATTGGCGGCCAATCCCAGTGACGCGCCGTCGAGGCGCGACCGTCCCACTTTGGCCTCTTGTAATGTGGTTGCAATAGTATTGATCGCGTCTTGGTTCATGCTAGCCCCCCCAGACTAAACCCATGCTATATTGATCTTTAGTGTTGCAGATTATCAGTGATAAGAAAATCATGTTTCCGCGAAATTTGGGTAACGTCCGAGGGTTAACAGAATAGACCCGCCGAAAATAAAAAAACCTAAAGCCAGATAGAAAGCGAGGTCGTAAGAGCCATTTATATCATAAATGCGGGCAAATAATGTTGGCGCCGAGGCGCTGCCAATCGCTAGGGCCGCATATTGAAAGGCATAAATCTTGGCAAAATTCCTTGTGCCGAAATATTTGGCGGATAAGAAAGCCAGCAGGTCGAGCTCGGCGCCGGCGGCTAGGCCGAGGATAATGGCGGCAGAAAATAAAATGGTGAGATCCGCGCTGCTTTGAAACAACCAGCATGAGATGGCTGGTATAATCAAGACAATGGCCGAAACGCCAGGCGCCCAAAACCGATCGAGCAGGACGCCAACCCCAACGCGACCGATAATCATCGCAAGCCCAATACTCCCAGCAATCTGTGCTGCCTGCATGGTCGTCAGCCCGCGATCGGTCAGGGCTGGGACTAAATTGGTCATCACACCTGAAATTGCCAAATAGATGACGAGGATTGACGATGTCAGCACCCAAAATCGAAAATTCGTTACCGCCTGCCGCAAGCTATAACCAGCGGGCCTTGTCGCTGGGCCAGTGATGTCTTCCGACGATACACGGGGTTTAAACCATAAAAATACGACCGGAAAGGCAACGATGATTGGCAGGCAGGCGACCACCATCATCGCCGATCGCCAACCGAGATCAGCGATAAGCGCTGTCATCAGTTGCGGTAAGACAATCGCGGCGATACCTGTTCCGACCAAAGCCAGCCCCAAAGCTAAGCCACGGGCGGCCGAAAAATTGAGGGCAATGGCATTAGACCATGTGATGGGGTTGGTTCCAGCGCCGAGAATGGCGACGGTAAAAAACCCAGCATAAAACATCAGCGGTGTTTCAGCTTGCGCCGCGATGAGCAATCCAAGTGTGACCCCGAAAAGGGACGGCAGCGCGATAAGTCGGGCGCCATATTTGTCGATCATCCAACCCGTGATCGGCGCCGTCAGCGCCCCTAATCCCGAACTGAAAATAATGGCGAGGGCGATGTCAGCGCGCGTCCAGCCAAGGTCGGCAGAGATGGGTTTGATCAAAGATCCAATGATGTAGAAAGGTATGGTGATGGCGCCACAGGCCACGCCAATGGCACAAGCGAGAATGAGATATGCCCCAGATCTCATTTCGCCAAATATAGCAACGCGGTCGTAACTCGACATTTGACGCAGACCCCTCGTTAAAATGGCAAAAAACCTATTAAAAATAAGAGAATATAGAAAAATTCTTACTTGTATAGTTCGCCGCCTTTCCTAAGATATAGCGGATTGCATATTTAGCGGCGTTTAAGGGGCAAGACCGATGACATTTGAACGTCATAATTTGTCAGAAATGGATCAGCTTGCATTACGCGCTTTGGCGCATTATCGCGACAAGACGACCGATCTCGCCGCGCAGCAAATGCGTATCCCGGTCAGCGCCTATCGCGACGCCGATCTTTTCGCGCGCCAGAGCCCGCAAATTTTTAAACAATTGCCCTTAGCCTTTGCCTTGTCGCTCGAATTGCCGCAAGCCGGGAGTTACGTGGCGCGACGCTTTATGGATATTCCCGTTTTATTGACGCGCGATGCAGAAGGTCAGGTGCATGGGTTTTTAAATGTTTGCCGCCATCGCGGGGCAATTTTATGCGCTGACGGCGAGGGCAAAAAGGGGCGTTTCTCCTGCCCTTATCACAGTTGGACTTATGATAATAAAGGCGACTTAATTGGGGTTTACGGTGCCGACGCCTTTGGCGATATTGCCCGCGATGATTTCGCTCTGACGCGGCTCCCGTGCACAGAAAAATACGGCATTATCTGGCTCTGCCTCGATCCCAACAAACCTTTTGATATTGACGTGTGGTTGGGGGACTTTGCGCCCCGTCTTGACAGTCTCAAGCTCGGTGACTGGTTCATTCATGAAATCCGCCATCTCGATGGCCCGGGGTGGAAGGCGGCGATGGATGGGTATCTCGAGGTCTATCATCACGATACGGTGCATGGGCAAACGGTGGGTCAACACACGATTGGCAATTTATTGGTGCATGATACTTATGGGCCGCACCAGCGGCTAACATTTGCGCGGCGCAACATTGGCGATTTGGACGAGATGGAGCGCGAGGGGCGTGTTGCCCACGGCGAGGCGATTCATGGCGAGCAATATATTCGCTTAATCCATTCGGTGTTTCCCAATCTCTCAATTTCAGGAATTCTTGGCGAGCATTGTCTGATTAGCCAACTCGAACCAACTGGGAGCTTCGACAAAACCGTCACCCGGCAATATTTACTCTGCATGGAAGAGCCGAAGTCTGCCGATCAGCAAAAAGCAGCAGAGCTGTTTAGCGCCATGACGTTACAAGCCGTGCGCGATGAAGACTATGCCATTGTGCAAACCATTCAAGATGGTCTGCGTTCAGATGCCAATACGCATTTTGTGTTTGGTCGCAATGAGCCGGGATTACAGCATTATCACAAAATGATTGAGCGTTATGGGGCGTGATGAAATGACAGAACTCAAAGATCTTGAACGGCGGGTGCAAAAGCTTGAAGCGCAAATTGAAATTCGCGAATTGGCAACGGCGTATGCGGTAGCTTGTGACGAACATGATATGGACCGTTTGGTCAGTCTGTTTACCGAGGACGCGGTGTTCGACTCGCCCAGCGGTCTGATGATGGCCAATGGCCGGCAAGCGATTAACGATATGTTTATTGAAATGTTTAAAATCCGTGGCCCCGGTTATCATTGGACGCATGATGTTTTTGTGCGCGTCGATGATGGCGATTTAAATCGCGCTACGGGTACCGTGTTAAGCCATGCCGAGACGTGCCCAGCCGATACGGTCAGCTTGGCTGCCATGAAATATAATGATGTTTATCGGCGCGAAGACGGCGTTTGGCGTTTTGCTAAGCGAGAGATTAATTTCCTCTATTACGTCCCCGTCACCGACTATCACAAAAGCCTGACCTCGCCGCAGAGATTTTATGCCGGCGGAGAGTGGCGCGACGCCGATTATCCCGAAAAACTTCCTGTCTGGAAGGCTTTTGATGCAACCTATAAATCGTGAGAGAGCCTAAATGTTTTCGCACCAGCTTGATATTGATATTCCAGGTTTAAACGGTCAGTTCATTAATGGCGACTGGTCTATTGCTAAGAGCCCTACATTGGCGTCCGTGATAGACCCCGCAACCGAGCAAGTGCTGACGCAGGTGGCGTTGCCAACAAAGGCAGATGCCGATGCCGCCGTCGCTGCCGCAAAACGCGCATTTTGTGAGGGGCCTTGGCCGCTGATGCCGATTGATGAGCGGGCGGCTATTGTCACGAAGTTCTGCGACATTATGGAAGCGGAAATGGAAACGCTCAATCGCGCTTGGACACTCGAATCTGGCGCCACCATCACCCACGGGACAATCTTGAACCGCGATGTTGGCGCCGCCATTTGGCGTCAAATGATTGCCGATGCGCTGGCGATCGAGTGGCGAGAAAAACGCGACGACGCGATCATTTATCGTGAGGCTATCGGTACAGTTCTGGCCATTATGACCTTTAATGGCCCGATTATTCTGATGGCCATGAAAATCATTCCGGCGCTACTCGCTGGCTGTACCGTGGTTGCCAAGCACGCGCCTGAATCGCCGCTGACCGCCCGCCTGATCGCCGATTGCGCCAAACGCGCGGGCTTTCCTGCTGGGGTCGTGAATTTTATTCCGGGCGATGTTGAGATTACGAAACATCTCGTCGGTCATGCCGGCATAGATATGGTGACGTTAACCGGCGGGACGAGCCACGGCATTGATGTCGTCAAACGCACAGCCGATCGTTTGGCGCGGACAACCTTGGAGCTTGGTGGTAAGTCACCCGCTATCATTGCGGAGGACGTCAATTTTGATCAAGTACTCGAGACCTTGATCCCGGGAAGTTGCAGCTTTATGGGGCAGGTCTGTGTGACGCTGTCGCGTTTGCTCTTGCCGCAGAGCCGTTACGACGAAATGGTGGCCGCGCTTGTCGCGCGTTACGAAGCAATCCAGCTCGGCGATCCATTATTGCCGAGCACGGCACAAGGCCCAATGACGGTCAAGCGTGGCCGCGATCGCGCTATTGCTTATATTGACGGCGCCGTTAAAGAAGGGGCGCAAATTGCCTGCGGCGGTACCGTACCCGCGGGTTTTGACAGGGGCTATTGGTTCCGTCCAACGCTCATGGCGAATGTCCATAATGGTATGAAGATCGCCCAAGAAGAGATTTTCGGCCCTGTTGCGGTTGCTATTCCGTATAAGAATATCGATGACGCGGTACAAATCGCAAATGACTCACCCTTTGGTTTGGCAGCTTCGATTTACACCCAAGACGATGCCGTCGCCGAGCAAGTCTCGCGGCGTCTGCAGTCTGGAACAGTGGCCATTAACATGGCTGGTATTTCCTTTTTTCAACCCTTTGGCGGCTACAAGCAGTCGGGCTGGGGACGAGAATGTGGTAAAGAAGGTATCTTGGAATTCACCCAATTAAAGCAGGTCGTAAAAGCCTAGAGTAGCTTTATGGATTATGGATTAAAAAATAAGACGGCGATTGTTACAGCGGGAAGCAAAGGCATCGGACTCGCGACGGCGCATTTATTAGCGCAAGAGGGGGCAAAGGTCGCGATTTGCGCCCGCGATGCACAAACCCTCGCGCAGGCCGAAAAAGCGCTCAAAGCCCATGGCGGGTTGGTTTTCGCGGCGCCGTGCGATGTGAGCGACAAGCAAGCGCTGAAGGATTTTGCATCGGCTGCTCGCGACGCTCTGGGGCCGATACAGATCTTGGTCAATAATGCCGGCGGGCCGCGCCCCGGTGGCTTTAAAGATGTCGCCGACGAGGATTGGCAAAAGGCGTTCGAGTTGACCCTGATGTCAGCGGTGACCATGACGGCTTGTGTGATCGATGATATGCGCGCCGCTGGTTGGGGGCGGGTGATTAATATTTCGTCTTATTCGATCAAGCAGCCAATACCGCAAATTCTTTTATCAAATGTTATGCGGCTGGGCGTGCAAGGCTGGGCCAAGTCATTGGCCAGCGACGTTGCCGCAGATGGCGTCACCGTGAACACAGTCTGTCCTGGCTGGACCCTGACCGATCGCGTCAAGTCGATGCTATCAGATGACACGGCCGAGAGTGCTATTAAGGGGGAAATACCGATGCAGCGGCTTGGGACGCCCGAGGAAATAGCCGCGGCTGTTTTGTTTTTCGCCAGCGCGCAGGCGGCGTATATCACCGGCGCGGCCTTGCAGGTCGATGGTGGTATCGTGCGCTCCAGCTTATAGGCCGGCCTATGCAGTATCAAATAAACCAAGCCGAAGTTGTCGATATTCATGCGCATATTGTCTTACTCGAAACCATGGAAACGGCGGGAGCGGCTGGCCCTTTTATCAGTGCGCCGGGCGAATCGCCGCCATGGTTTAAGGTCGGCGATTATACGTTGCACGGGGTCGCCTATCACAACTCGCCCTTTACCGATATCGATTTACGCCTGCAGCGCATGGATCAAACGGGCATTGATTTTCAAGTGGTCGGGCCTAACCCTTTAACCTATTTGCATCACATTGCGCCAACCGACGCGCAAGCTTTTTGTCGGCTCCACAACACCGCTTTGGCGGCCTGCTTACCGCGCGGCCAAGGGCGGCTGGCAGGCTTCGCGGCGTTGCCGATGCAAGATATTGGCGCGGCGATAGACGAGCTGGACTACAGCATTAAAGAGCTCGGACTTTTGGGTGCAGCGATCGGTACCGATTTACCGTACGCCCTCGACGGTACAGACATGGATCGTTTTTATCAAAAAATAACCGATCTCAATATTCCGCTTTATATGCATCCTACAACACCGCGGAGCGAGGCACGCTTCAGTGATCCGCGATTTGAGCGTTTCGATCTCGATATCATGCTCGGTTTTACCGTAGAAGAGACCTTAGCCGTGGCAACGCTGATATTTGGTGAAGTGCTCGAGCGCCATCCCAAGCTAGATCTTTGCGTCTCGCATGGCGGCGGCGCCTTGGGGTTTATCGCTGGACGACTGGCCATGGCGGCGAAAAAGCGCGCTTGGGCGCCCGCGGCATTAAAGGCTGACGGAGCCTTTGAGGTGGCGATACAAAAATTATGGTTTGATACGCATGTGCATCATCATGCTTCTCTCGCACTATTGCGGCGATGGACCAATGATGACCGTCTCTTGTTCGGCACTAATTTTTCGGGCTGGGATCAGGGCATGGATTGTCGCGAAGAAGCCCTACATGTGCCGGTGGATCTAGCCGGCAATGCACGGCGGTTTTTACGGCTCGCTTAAATTTTTAATTTTTATCGTGCGCCAAGGCCCAGCTCAAAATCTGGCTACCATAGGTGCTGACCCGCCAGCCTGGAATTTCTTTCACCTCGGGGAGGGGAGATAAATCCATAGCGCGGCCATTGATAAAGACATGTTTGAGCCGCGTCTTATCGCCGAGCAGAGCGATATCTTTTGACGGGTCGCCGTCAATGACGATCAAATCAGCCAGTTTACCAGCGGCGATTTGCCCGACTTCGCCGTCAAGGCCGAGCACCCGCCCGCAAGCACTGGTGCCGCAAGCAATAGCCTCTAGCGGGCTCAAGCCCAAATAATCGACGAAGACTTCAAGCTCCTTATAGTGCCAATCGCCATAAGGGGTGATTGAGAAGCCGCTTTCCGTGCCGCAGAGGAGCGGCACGCCAGCATCATAAGCGCGGCGCAACATCTCGGCGCTGTCAGAAATCTCACGCTTGAAGATTTCCTGCACATCGGCCGATGCTCCGACTTTTTGACCATAGTCCGCGAGATTGGCTTGGAAGGCGAAGGTTGGCACGATCGGCGTTTTATGTTCGATGACCGTTTCGAGCGCCTCGTCATCCATATAGGTGCCGTGCAAAATCAGATCGAAGCCGGCGCGGGCGGCATCACGGGTGCTAGACGCGCTTCGGCAATGGCCGACCACAGGCGTTTCGAGTTCATGCGCCGTGTCGACGACAGCGCGTAATTCGTCATAGCTCCAAACTTGTAGCTCGCCGATCGATTTTTGCTGGGGCGTTAAGCCCGTCACATGGACTTTGACCCAGTCGACGCCATTCTTAATTTGGCGCCGCGTTTCGGTGATAATTTCATCGCGGGTGCGGACAATTTTACCATAGCCCCGCCGACCTTCATCAGGCAGCAAGCGCCCAGCTGTTCCCCCGACGGCGGTTAAAAGTGCATTTCCCCCCGTTGCCATACGTGGGCCATTAATATAGCCCGCCGTCATGGCGTCGCGCAGATCAACCCCAATATCAAAAATGCTGTCGGCATCGAGAAATCCAGTGACACCAGCCCGCACAAGTTTTTGCACATTATGTCCGGCGACGATACTGGCCAGCGCCTCACGACGATGGAAGAATAGCTCGTCATTGGAATAGGGTTCGTCAAATGTGATATGGCAATGTGCGTCGATCAAGCCCGGCATGACGGTCATGCCGGCCAGATCGATCACCTCATCACTATTGGTCGCCAGCTCAACACCGATCTCGGCGATTAGATTATCGGTGAGCCGAATATCGCCTTGCTTTGGTGTATTGCCTAAACCATCGATAATCGAGGCATTCTTGAGAAGCATCTATTTTGCCACTATTTTGCTTGTGCCTGCTTATATGCGAGTTGGGTTTGCTGTTGCAGATAGGCGTAGACGTCCTTGATTTCTTGATCGCTAAAATCATCAAAGCGAGGCATACCTTTTTCGAGCAACATGCCACCTTTAACGATTGCTTTGAAGCTTTCAAAATTAAGCATACTGGCAGACTCGCGTAAGTCCGGCGCACCGGCCCCGCTGGAAACTGCGGCGCCACCGTGGCAGACCGCACAGCTCGAGTCGTGATACAGGCCGACGCCGCGTCCAGCCGCGGCAAGGTCGATTTTGATTTCGCCAAGATCAACCGGATAGAAGCTGTGGCGCTGGTCGTCGACGCGCGTTAGCTCTTGTTGGCCATCGAGACTAAAGCTCAGCAGACGGATGCCAGGGGCTTTATAGCGCCAACCTTCTTTGGTCATCGCCGTGATGCCGAAAGAGGCAAGCCCGCCATAGCCAGCGAGGACGGCAACATGCTGTTTGCCGTCAATTGTATAGGTGATTGGGGCGGCCGAGATACCACGCTGGACATCGACTTCCCAGAGCTTGTCGCCGTTTTCGGCATTATAAGCGATGAACATACCGCTTCCGGTTCCTTGGAACACCAGATCGCCAGCCGTTGCCAGCGTGCCACCATTCCAGAAGCTCTCATATTTAACCGTCCAGCGGGCCGACTGGGTGACAGGGTCCCATGCTACCAGCGAACCTTTACCATCGCGCGGATCGACTTCCGGATAAGTCGTCAAAACCCCAGTGTTAAGGAAGTTTTTCCGCATTTCAGGCATTTTGACTTGGCTATAAACGGCGCCGATTTGCATCTCGGGAATGTATGATAGTCCCGACTTCGGACTAAAAGACATGGCGTGCCAATTGTGGCCGCCCAACGGGCTGGGGTAGAGATGTTTTGGCCCCGATAAATAGTCAGCCGCTTCGCCCAAGACCGGCCGGCCAGTTTCTTTGTCGATATAATCAGCCCAGTTCGACTTGGTAAACTTATCGGCACTTATAAATTTACCGGTCTCGCGGTCGATCACGTAAAAGAAACCATTTTTAGGCGCCTGCATGACAACTTTACGCATGCTGCCATCGATTTCCAGATCGGCGGCGATAATATCCATCGCGGCGTTATAATCCCACGCTTCTGCCGGCATTACTTGGTAATGCCATTTATAGTCACCCGTATCGGCGTCCAGTGCGACAATCGATCCAAGGAACAGATTATCACCCTTGCCTTCGCTACGGAGTAAATGGCTCCAGACGTTACCATTGCCGGTGCCGAGATAGATTTGATTGAGCTCTGGATCATAAGTGATGGCATGCCAGACGGTTCCGCCGCCACCTGCGACCTCCCACCATTTGCCCGACCAAGTCTTGGCGGCCATTTCCATCGCGGCATCTTCAAAGCCATCGGCCGGATTGCCCGGCACGAGGTAGAAACGCCAGCGCTGCTCGCCGGTTTTGGCATCATAAGCAGTGACGTAGCCGCGGGCGTTTGAATCGGCGCCGCCATGGCCAATAACAACCAAATCCTTAAAGGCGCGCGGTGCCCCGGTGATGGCACGGTTGTCGCCTTCGGGGAAGGTGCGGACCGCCCAAATTTCTTTACCCGTGTCGCGGTCGATCGCGATCAGGCGTCCGTCGGTTGAGCCTAAATAGAGCGTGCCATCTAAATGGGCAAGCCCTCGATTAGTATTCCAGCCAAGCGTGATTTGTCGTGGGCCGTGCTTATAGACCTCGGGGTTATAGCGCCACAGGATTTCGCCTGAACGGCCATCAACGGCATAAACAATTGAGCGGTCGCTGGTAAAATACAGAACCCCATCAATAGCTAAAGGCGTCGCTGCAAATTGCACCACATCGTCAAAGGAAAGCTCCCAATCGAGGCCAATATCCGCGACATTCTCGGCGGTGATCTGCGCCAATGGGCTAAAGCGCTGTTCGTCATATTGATTGCCATGCGAGGTCCAGTTGACCTCTTTATTGCCTAAATCATCGCATCCTGTGAGCCCCGCCGCGGCGAAAAAAGCCAAAGCCAGCACAATTGTTTTGCTCCGCATCATAGAAAGTCTCCCCAAAACCTATAACAGATAAAGATGGAGCGAATGCCCCAAAAACTGCTCTTGAGCGTATATTCTAGCTATGGTGTAGTCAATAAAAGGGGAGCAAAATAAACGCTAAGAGGGGGTGCTGTTAATGACCGAGTCTGAGAATTTAATTGCTGTTGCGCAGCAGTTTTATAGCCTGTGTAGCGCTGGCGATTTCGTTGGGTTGAAAGCGGTTGTGACCGAAGATTTCAGGGTTCGTGAAGCCGAAGACCTACCGTTTCCGGGTCTTTATGCTGGTATTGACGCGTTGCAGGAGTTATTTGCCATTGTTATGGGTAAGTTATCGATTGTCGACATGCGCCAAACCAGCTTTCTCGCTGGGCCAGATATTGTCTGCGCTATGGTGGAACTGGTGCCACAGGCGAAACCCGCGCATGTCATTGAGGTAGCAGAGGTTATTCGGTTTCGCGATGGCCGAATTTGTGAAATCCAACCTTTTTGGTTTGATGCTGCTTCTGTCCGCGCGCTCGCGGGCGCGTAATTGTTGGCGATAAAGCCTATTCGTATTGTGAGGTCGTAGATATGCATCGCGTTAATCCCGAGTATGATTTGACTAACCCCACGACTATGGAAAATCCCTACCCGCTTTATCGCGCCTTACACACAAATAATTGGCGGGTTCTGCCAGTTCCAGAGGTTGGGTTTTGGATTGGGCGCATGGCCGATATTAAAGATATCGCCCGCAATACTGAAATTTTCTCGAATAATTATTTTCAAGAAGGAGCGCCGATACCAACGGGGGTTGGCGAGGATCCGCTCGAAGATGACGTCAAGGCTATTTTTGCCGACGGTCCCGAGGTCGTTAATGCGCTTTGGACCAGCGATCCGCCGACCCATACGGGTCATCGCAAGCTTGTTAATAAAGCTTTCACGGGGCAGTGGGTGCGCTCAATGGAGCCTACCATTCGAGCTATAGCGCATACTCTAATCGATGGGTTTATTGCGCGCGGTGAGACCGATTTTATGCATGACTACGCTGTCTATTTGCCGATGATCGTGATCGCAGAAGCACTTGGCATGGACCGTGCTGATGCGGGTCAGTTCAAAGTTTGGTCGGATGATATTCTGGCCGGTAATCTCGATGTGCTTGATCATGATGGTCGCTTGCGCGTTGCGCGTTCTTTCGTCAACGCCAATAATCATTTCGGCAGTATTCTCGATGATCGGCGGTCTTGTCCTCGGTCTGATCTGATATCAAGGCTCGCAACAGCCGAGGTT
>JAYODZ010000032.1:0-554 GCA_038106515.1 Rhodobiaceae bacterium | reverse complement strand
GGTTGAAGGGCATCGGCTGCAAAATTGTGAAGCCCTACCGATTATCAACACTTTGATGTTGGCGGGTAACGAAACGACGACAAATTTAATTGGCAACGCCATGCGGATCTTGATTGACCGACCGGATTTGATGGATGCGTTAATTGCTGACTCGAGCCAAACGCAAGCTTTCCTTGATGAGGTGATGCGCTTTGATGGCCCCGTTCAATGCCTCTACCGCATCGTAACGCACGACACGGTCTTTGCTGACACCGAACTCCAAGCGGGAACTCGTATTATGCTTGGTTGGGGTTCGGCGGGATGGGATCCCGAGGTCTTCACACAGCCCGACGAATTTATTATGGGGCGTCCGAATGCTGATAAACACGTCGGTTTTGGTTTTGGCCCGCATATCTGCGTTGGCCTAGGTTTGGCACGGGCTGAGGCTCGTATTGCCATTGACGTCATTCTTGAGCGACTGCGTGACATTCGCTTCGCTCCGCATGTCGATCTGCGGCATGTGCCGACCTTTGCGACCCGCGGTTATAAAAGCTTACATTTACAGTTCAAGCCCC
>JAYODZ010000031.1:0-18453 GCA_038106515.1 Rhodobiaceae bacterium | reverse complement strand
CTGCAAAACAGTCAAAACTTTTGAAGGAGTTAACAATGACTGACTTACCGGTTAATCAGGTCAATGCTCGCCAAGGTTGGGCTTTGGCACCGGAAGAACGCGAAGCCATGGAGTATGACGTCGTGATTGTCGGGGCAGGTCCTGCGGGGCTTTCGGCAGCGATCAGGCTGAAGCAAAAAGCCGCTGAGGCTGGACGCGAAGTCAGTGTTTGTGTACTCGAAAAAGGTTCGGAGGTTGGCGCTCATATCCTGTCGGGCGCGGTCATCGATCCGGTCGGTATTAATCGTTTGTTTCCCGACTGGAAAGAACGCGGTGCGCCGCTCGAAACCCCTGTCACTGACGACCGTTTTCTGGTCCTCGGCCCAGCTGGGGCAATGCCTTTACCAAATTTTCTGCTACCGCCATTAATGAAAAACCATGGCAATTATATTGCCAGCCTAGGCAATGTTGCCCGCTGGCTAGGCGAGCAAGCAGAGGCCCTGGGGGTCGAGATTTACCCGGGCTTTGCCGCGGCTGAACTGCTGCTGGATGACAATGGTGCCGTGCGCGGTGTTGCCACGGGCGATATGGGGGTGTCGAAGACGGGCGAGAAAAAAGACGGTTGGATGCCAGGTATGGAGCTACACGCCAAATATACGCTGTTAGCGGAGGGTGTTCGCGGCTCTTTGTCAAAAGCGGCTATCGCCATGTATGACCTTGACGCGGATTGCGACCCGCAAAAATTTGGCATTGGTATCAAAGAGTTATGGCAAGTGGACCCGGCCAAGCATAAGCCGGGCTATGTACAGCATACGCTGGGTTGGCCGCTTGATAATAAGACCGGCGGTGGCTCGTTTCTGTATCACTTCGGGGATAATTATGTCTCGGTCGGTTTTGTTACGCATTTGAACTATCAAAACCCGTATTTGTCGCCATTTGACGAGTTTCAGCGCTTTAAAATGCATCCAGCGATCCGCGAGACCTTCGAAGGTGGTAAGCGCATATCCTACGGCGCGCGTGCGATCACTGAGGGCGGTTATCAGTCGGTGCCGAAATTGGCTTTCCCAGGTGGCGCTCTGATCGGTTGTTCCGCGGGTTTCGTGAATGTACCGCGTATTAAAGGCAGTCATAATGCAATGGAAACAGGTATTATGGCCGCGGATGCCGCTTTTGATGCTTTGTCGGAGGGCCGCGCCGGTGATGAGTTGGTGGCTTACCAAGATGCCTATAACGGCAGCCGGGTTGCGAAAGAGCTAAAAATGGTGCGTAACGTCAAGCCATTGCTGTCGCGTTTCGGAACCGTTCTCGGTACTATGCTGGGCGGCGTAGAGATGTGGATGCGGACGCTGGGGATCGGGTTGCCCTTTACCCTATCGCATGGCAAGCCGGACTATGCGGCCTTGAAGCCGGCCAGTGCTTGTAAGCCAATCGATTACCCGAAGCCCGATGGCATTGTCGCCTTTGATAAATTGTCGTCGGTGTTTTTATCGGCAACGAATCATGAAGAAGACCAGCCAGCGCATTTGACCTTGAAGGATCCAGCCGTACCAGTGTCGGTTAATTTGCCGACTTATGACGAGCCGGCGCAACGCTATTGCCCTGCTGGTGTTTATGAGATTGTTCGCGCTGAAGACGGCAGCAATCCACGCTTGCAAATCAATGCGCAGAATTGCGTGCATTGTAAGACCTGCGATATTAAAGACCCCAGTCAAAATATTAACTGGGTTGTGCCTGAGGGGGCCGGGGGACCGAATTATCCCAATATGTAACCTATAGGGCTGGCGAATGGTGCAAGGAGCTGCAAACTAAATGGCTTGGCGACGCATAATTTTATGGGGCTTCCTTGCGCTTGCAATGAGCTTTGTTTTCATGGCCGCCTATATTGGTTTTCAGCTGCATAATTACGCTCTTGATGAGGGAGCCTCTGGTCCTTTATTGGCAGGCCGGCAAGCGCGTGCTGAGCACGACCTCGAAAATGCTAGCCGTTATTTCGCTATGGCTCTGGCGCGGGCGCCAGACGATGAACGGATTCGAAACGAGGCCTTTACGGTTTTTTTAATGAATGGCGATATGGATCGCGTCATTCCACTGGCCGAGATTTTGCGCTCAGATCGTGAGCTACGTCTTGAGGCCTCAGTCGTTCTATTGGTCGATGCTATTCGATCCGGTAATTATGAACGAGCTCTTGAGATCCTCGATCAAATACCCGATGGGCCAGCGGCACATTTGCTGACGCCGATTATGCGGGCTTGGCTCGAATATGCCGAGAACCAGACCGTCAGCGATGTGCGGCTGAAACAGCTTTTGAATATGGGGCCTTTTATAACCGTCACTAGCCATCAGGCGGCCATTTTATATGAACTAAAGGGTGATATGATTGCCGCCGAAGCCGCTTATGAGCGGGGTCTGCAGGCGGGTGGCGCGGCGCATGAAATTTTTGCTTTATCTTACGGCGCGTTTCTCGAGCGGCGTGGAGAGAGCGACAAGGCCGACCGCCTCTATACTTTTGCGCAAGAGGCCTATCCGAACTCGCCGGCCTTGGCGGTGATCGTGCAACGCCGCGCGACGGGGGCAGCGCCTGATTTAGAGATCGCCGATATCCCGTATCATTTATCACAGGCTTTCCTTGAATTTGTTGATGCGCTCCGAAAAGACGGCCATGCGGGCTTTGCGCAATCTTATGTTCAGCTCGCCTTATATCTCTCGCCGAGTGATGCTGGCCATTTAATGCTGGCTGATTTGGCTGCCAGCCAGGATTATTGGCAAGAGGCCGCGCGACTTTACGGGGCCGTTTCGACCGAGGCCGCTTATCGCCGAACGGCGTTAATCCGACAGTCTCAAATGTATGAATTAGCTGGCGATACGGATCGGGCGATCGAGCAGCTCGGCCATATTTTGAATGATCTGCCCGAGGATACTGATGTTCTTGTAAGCCTCGCCGATATTTACCGTCGAGCCGAGAATTTTGCGCAAGCGGAAATTTATTACCTTCGGGCCTTTGATCTTCTTGAGGCGGGCAAGGGCGCCGATTGGGGGCTTTGGTTTTCGCTCGGCATTTGTCGCGAGCGGCTTGGTAAATGGTCGGCGGCAGAACAAGATTTACAAAAAGCGCGTCAGCTGTCGAAAGATGATCCGGTGGTGCTGAACTATCTCGGTTATAGTTGGATTGAAAAGGGCATCCACCTCAAAGAGGCCGAAGCCTTGGTGCAATTGGCAGTTCGCAAAGAGCCGAGCAATGGCTTTTATGTCGATAGCCTTGGCTGGCTGCATTTCCGTCGCGGCGATTTTGAGACGGCGCTTATGTTTTTAGAAAAAGCCAGCCAGTTGGAGCCAACAGATCCCGTGATTACCGATCATCTGGGTGATGTTTTGTGGCGCCTCAATCGGCGCACCGAGGCACGCTATCAATGGCGTAAGGCACTCGCCTTTGACCCGACGGAGGATCTTAAATCCTCGCTCAATAAAAAAATGTTCTCAGGCCTAGGCGTGTATAGTCCGGAAGAGCGAGCGATTTAAATGGCATCGCGTCTCTGGCGTGGCTTTCTCCCTGCCAAAATAAACCTGTCGCTGCGGGTTCGCGGCAAGCGTCCCGACGGCTATCATGAGATCGAAAGCCTCGTCGCTTTTGCTTCGGTCGGCGATGATCTAACGATCACGCGCCGCAATACTGGCGACGGAGGAACCGTATGCCGCGTGTCGGGTCCTTTTGCCAAAGATGTTCCGTCTGAGAATAGTGTGATGCAAGCATGGCAGAGCCTGCAATCGCTGATTGGGCAAGATATGCCCGTTGAGATGCATTTGCAAAAAAACCTCCCCGTGGCGTCTGGGATCGGCGGAGGGTCGGCCGACGCGGCCGGGTGCTTGCGCGGTTTGCAAACGTTGTTCGATATTGACCCGAAATTAGTCACCGAGCTTGCCCCAGCTCTGGGAGCCGATGTGCCGGTCTGTTTGGCCGCGCATAGCAGTTGGATGACGGGTATTGGAGAAGACGTTGAAGCCGTTCCCAATTTGCCCGAAATGCGGATTGTTTTGGTTAATCCGGGCATCGCCGTCTCGACGCGCGGGGTCTTTGAGGCACTCGCGGCGCCACCGGTAATCAAGCCGCCGTCACCGCGCCCGAATTTTTCAACATGGGATGATTGGCTGGGGTTTTTGCATCAGTCGGGTAATGATCTCGCCGTTGTCGCTTGCCAGATACATCCGGAAATAAGCGATCTACTCGAGGCTTTGCAAGCGGCAGGAGCCGACTATGCAGCGATGAGCGGCAGCGGTGCAACCTGCTTTGCATTGGTCCAAGCGGCAACCGAGGAGGCGTTTGCTCGCCGGCTGGATATTCCGCCCGACTATTGGCGGGCTACAGGTCGGTTAATAACTGCGCCGGATGCAAAAATCGACGAGATCGAGGAGCATTGATTTAATCTCGGTCTCGGGAAATAGTGCCAAGGCATCGCGGGCCCTTTCGCCATAATGACGGGCACGCGAGAGCGTTTCATCCAAAGCATGGGCATCGATCAAGTGCCGCCGCGCTTCAGCAAAATCTCGCACTACTTCTTCGGCATCATCGGAGGGCGTTTCGATAACACGTTGCCAAAAAGCACGCGCTACGTCGGGGCCTCTGCGAACCGCTAATATTACTGGTAGGGTTATCTTGCCTTCGCGGAAATCGTCGCCGCAATTCTTGCCTAACTCGTTTTCATTGTTGCCATAATCAAGCGCATCATCAACCAGTTGGAAGGCGATTCCGAGATTGCGGCCATAGGCGCGCAAGGCCGCAATTTGTGTTTTGTCGGCCTCGGCAATGACGCCGCCGACTTCTGCCGCTGCCGCAAATAAGGCAGCTGTCTTTGCTTCGACGACGCGCAAATAGGTATCTTCGGTGATGTTGATATTGTGAAGGCTGGACAGTTGCATGACCTCACCTTCGGCGATGACGGCGGCAGCTGTTGATAGCACATCGAGGGCGCGCAAATTGTCACCGGCAACCATCATACGAAAGGCTTGCCCCAACATGAAATCTCCGACCAGAACGCTAGCCGTATTGCCCCATTTCACCCGTGCCGTCGGCAGGCCGCGGCGCAGATCGCTATCGTCGACGACATCATCGTGCAACAAGGTTGCGGTGTGCATATATTCGACTGCAGCGGCGAGGGAAATATGTTTGTCGCTGTCGTAATTGGTGATGGCCGCGCCTGCCAGCGTTAAAATCGGTCGAAGGCGTTTGCCGCCGGCTTTAACGATATGGCTGCCGATCTCTGGGATCATATCGACATATGAGCCCATATTTTCGCGCATCAACACCTCGACGGCCGCCAGATCTTCGGCAAAATAGGACCGCAAGCGATCGATAATCGGGGGCTGGTCGGACTTGCCGCGACGCAGGGGTAATATGTCAGCCATGGCACCTCAAAGAAGAAATTGCCCTTTATCCTTAAAAGCCTGTAAACAAGAGGTCAAGTGCGGCATTCGCGGCATTTCGGTCTTATTGGGGAGGCTTCGTGTGTGCCTATGGAGGTAACACAAGATCAATTTTTAGGTGGGCGACTGAACGTTGTGCAACCGCGACGTGGCCATCGCTCGGGGCATGATGCCGTCTTACTGGCTGCGGCAATCCCCGCATCGGCACGACACTGTTGCGAATTGGGGACGGGCGTCGGTGTCGCTAGCCTCTGTGCGGCTTGGCGGCTTGCTCAGGCGCAGTTTACGGCGATTGAAATTGATCCCGATCTGACAGCTTTGGCCGCGCAAAATGCTACTCTAAACGGTCTGGCCGATAGAATTACACTTCTCAATGCCGATATTTGCGAACAACCGCGCGCCTTAGCAGCAGCGCAGTTTGACCATGTGTTTTTAAATCCACCCTATTATTTTCGCGAAACAGTCTCCGCGCTAGGTCATGACGCCAAGGCGCGGGCGCATCAATTCGAAGCGAAGGATCTCGATCTTTGGTTACGCTACGCCGCTTATTTGTTGCGCGCGCGCGGCCAGATTACGGTCATTTATCGCGCAGACATGTTGGAGCATTTGCTGGCCGCTTTAGCGCCACGTTTTGGCGGTTTTGTGGTTTTGCCGATCCATAGCCGCGCAGAACAAGATGCGACACGAATTATCCTGCGTGCGACCCGCGATAGTCGCGGCAAAACGATTATTCGCCCGCCTTTGGTGTTGCAAAATGCGGATGGTTCGCCATCAGCCGCGGCCGAGGCTATTCTACGACATGCCGCGGCACTTGCTTTATCATCGGTGGATGGGTAATTTCCCCTCATCACGTTGCTGGGAATCAAACAAGCTTCAATGTCTCAATCTGCACCCTCTTTTCAAGATCTTATTCTCAATCTGCAAAGATATTGGGCCGATCAGGGCTGCGTAATTTTGCAGCCTTATGACATGGAAATGGGCGCCGGGACGTTCCATCCCGCCACGGTCTTGCGCGCCCTTGGGCCAGAGCCGTGGAATGCCGCTTACGTTCAGCCATCGCGGCGGCCGACCGATGGGCGCTATGGCGAGAACCCTAACCGGTTTCAGCATTATTATCAGTTTCAGGTGATCTTGAAGCCATCGCCCGACAATATTCAGCAACTCTATCTCGATAGCTTGAAAGTATTGGGCATAGATCCATTACAGCATGATATCCGGTTCGTTGAAGATGATTGGGAAAGTCCGACGCTCGGCGCCTGGGGGCTCGGTTGGGAGGTGTGGTGCGATGGTATGGAAGTATCGCAATTTACATATTTCCAGCAGGTCGGCGGCATTGATGTCGAGTTGGTCTCGGGCGAGCTGACCTATGGTCTGGAGCGCCTCGCCATGTATGTGCAAGGCGTCGATAACGGTTTCGAGCTTGATTTCAACGGCAGGGGCGTTCGTTATGGCGATGTCTTTCATCGCAATGAAGTCGAATTCTCGCATTATAATTTTGAAGCGGCAGATACGACGGTTTTGCTACGTCATTTCGAAGATGCCGAAGCCGAGTGTCTATCACTGGTCGAAAAAGGACTGGCGTTGCCAGCTTATGACCAGTGCATGAAAGCTAGCCATAATTTTAATCTGCTCGATGCCCGCGGCGTCATCAGTGTTACCGAGAGGCAGGCCTATATTGGCCGCGTCAGAGCCTTAGCCAAGGCTTGCGCCGAAGCGTGGTTGGCTGGAGGCCAAAATGGCTGATTTTATCCTTGAGCTTTATGCAGAAGAAATTCCTGCTGGTATGCAGGCACGCGCCGCGGAGCACCTTGAGCAAGCTTTTGTGTCGGCGTTAAAGGCGCGTGGTGTCGAGCCTTTGGGGGTCGAAAGCTACGTTGCGCCGCAACGTTTGGCGCTTTTGATTGACGATCTGCCGCAAAAGACGGAGGAAGTCCGCAGCGAAAAAAAAGGACCGCGGGTTGATGCGCCACAACAAGCTGTAGACGGCTTCTTGCGGAGCAATGGTTTGACCGATGTCGCCGCCTTGCGCGTTCAGCAAGATAGTAAAGGTGATTACTATGTTTTTGAGGCGGTACAACCTGCCGAGGATATGGCCGATATTTTGGCGTTGGTTATCACTGAGATTATTTTGTCGTTTCCGTGGCCGAAATCGATGCGCTGGGGGGGCGGTAAATTACGCTGGGTACGACCGCTGCGAGCTATTTTGTGCCGATTGGGCGGCGAGATCGTCGAATTTGAGGTCGAGGGGCTGAAATCGGGCGGTGTCAGTTATGGACACCGTTTCTTGGCGCCTCAGCCGATTGAAATTAAACACACCGCAGATTATCTGCCGTTGCTTGAAAAAGCTTTTGTTTTGGCAGATCCAGCGATTAGAAGCGCCATGATCGCCGAAGAAAGCGCGCATTTGGCTGCCGCAGACGGGCTTGCCGTGGTTGAGGACGTCGCCCTGGTGCAGGAAACCGCGGGCCTGGTTGAGTGGCCCGTGCCTTTAATGGGGACGATCGATGCTGATTTTATGACTGTGCCAGATGAGCTTTTGACCTCGGTGATGCGGACGCACCAGAAATATTTCTCGGTGCAGGATCAGAAAAGCGGCCGGCTGGCGCCAAAATTCATCACCATTTCCAATATGGAGACGGCCGATCAAGGGGTACAAATTATTGCTGGCAATGAACGTGTGTTGCGCGCTCGCTTGTCTGACGGCAAATTCTTCTGGGATCAAGACGTCAAAACCAAGCTTGCAGATCGCTTGCCGGAGCTCGATAAGATTACCTTTCATGCGGCGCTTGGCTCGGTAGGGCAGAAGGCACAGCGTATTTCGACTTTGGCGCATTCTATTGCCGCGCGCTTGGGTGAGGACGAGGAGCATGCGGCTCGCGCTGGTCTGCTGTGCAAAACTGACCTCGTGTCCGGCGTGGTGTATGAGTTTCCCGAGCTACAAGGCATTATGGGCGGCTATTATGCTGTCAATGATGGTGAAAGCGAGGCCGTAGGTGCGGCCATTAAAGATCATTATCGCCCAGCAGGACCACGGGATGCGGTGCCAGCGACGTCGCTCGGTCGGATTGTCGCTATGGCCGATAAAATTGATACTCTGGCTGGCTTCTGGTTGATTGACGAAAAACCCACCGGCTCAAAAGACCCTTACGCACTTCGCCGCGCCGCTTTAGGTGTGATCAGAATTATTCTTGAACATGATTTGCAGCTTCCGCTGCTGCCACTTTTGTCCGCCGCTATTGCCGCCCAGAACGTCGACGGCGCAGGAAAAAAAGCCGATGGCGTTGCGATCGACCTGTTGAGTTTCATTATTGACCGCTTGCAGGTCTATTTGCGCGATGCGGGGCTGCGCCATGATATCGTCGCCGCTAGCCTGTTAGACGGCGCGGATAATATTGTCGACATTGTCGCCCGCGGACAGGCCTTGACCGATTTTGTTCTGACCGAGGACGGCAAAAATCTGCTCGCGGCGCATAATAGGGCAACGGGGGTTTTGCAAAAGACAAAAAGCGAGGCTGCAATTGATGTGAGCTTTCTGCAAGAGAAAGAGGAAAAAGATCTCTATGCGGCGCTGCAACAGGTCGGGGACAATGGTGCCGATATGCAAACGCCCGAGGCTCTGCAAAAATATCTGGTGACATTGTCAGCTCTGCGCGCGCCAGTGGATGCGTTTTTTGATAAGGTTTTGGTGAATGCGGATGATGCGAAGCTCAAAACCAATAGGCTGGCCTTGTTGCACAGTCTGGTCGTTTTGATGGAGCGTGCCGGTAAGTTATCACAAATAGTGAGATAAAGATGGCGACATCGCAATATGTCTATAACTTCGGCCCGCAGGGATCGGACGGCGATGCCTCAATGAGCGATTTATTGGGCGGCAAGGGCGCCAATCTTGCTGAAATGGCTCGCCTTGGTCTACCAGTGCCACCAGGGTTCACGATCAGCACAGATGTTTGCACAGCCTTTCTGTCCGAAGACGGCAAGCTCCCCGATCGATTGGATCAGCAAGTTAAGGCGGCTATGGCTAAGATTGCGGCGCATATTGGTGATAAGGCGCCGGTGCTTGTTTCGGTACGTTCGGGCGGGCGTGTGTCGATGCCCGGTATGATGGATACGGTTCTCAATCTCGGATTGAACGCCGAGACCGTGGCACAATTGGCGCAAAGCTCGGGCGATGCGCGCTTCGCTTGGGACAGCTATCGCCGCTTTATCCAAATGTATGGCGATGTTGTGATGGATGTGCGGCATGATTATTTCGAGGAAATACTTGACGATTACAAACTTGATCATGGTCTAGAGCAGGACAGCGATCTCGAGGCTGAAGATTGGCAGAAAATAGTTGTGCTGTATCGCGAATGTATCGACCGCGAAGCTGAAACTCCTTTTCCCGACGATCCCGAAGAGCAAATTTGGGGGGCTATTAAAGCTGTCTTTCAAAGCTGGAATAATGCGCGGGCGCAGACCTATCGCCGCCTACATGCCATACCGGATGAATGGGGCACAGCGGTAACTGTGCAAGCCATGGTTTTTGGCAATCTTGGAGAAACTTCGGCGACCGGCGTGTGCTTTACGCGTAACCCCTCGACTGGTGAAAAACAGCTCTATGGTGAGTTTTTGCCTAATGCGCAGGGCGAGGATGTAGTGGCGGGTATCCGCACGCCTTATTACTTGAGCGCGGCCGCGAGGATGGCGGCGCAAGATGTGAACCCGTCTCTTGAAGAGCTGATGCCAGACTTATATGCGCAATTGTGTCAGCTCTGCGATAATCTCGAACAGCATTTTCGCGACATGCAAGATATTGAGTTTACCATCCAACAAGGCAAACTTTATGTCTTACAAACCCGCTCTGGGAAGCGCACCATGCAGGCGGGTCTCAAAATTGCTGTTGATCTGCATGGCGAGGGCCTGCTCGATAAGGACGAGGCGTTAATGCGCATCAATCCCACTGAGCTTGATCGCCTGTTGCACCCGACGCTTGATGATGCTGCCGTCACCGATGTTTTAACGCGCGGCTTACCCGCGTCGCCGGGCGCGGCGTGCGGCAAAGTTGTGTTTTCGGCCGATGAAGCTGAGGCGGCAAAAGCGCAAGGCGAAGATGTTATTTTGGTGCGGATGGAAACCAGTCCAGAGGATATTCACGGCATGTATGCCGCCGCTGGTATTTTAACGTCGCGGGGCGGCATGACGAGCCACGCGGCGGTGGTGGCGCGGGGTCTCGGGCGTGCTTGTGTTTCCGGTGCGACGGCGTTGCAAATCGACTTTGAGGCCAAACAAGCACGGATCGGCACGCATGAGATGAAGGCCGGCGATATAATCACAATTGATGGCTCGACGGGACGCGTGATAGCTGGACGTGTGGCGATGCGCGAGCCTGAACTAACAGGCGACTTTGCTACCCTGATGTCTTGGGCCGATGCGCGGCGCAAACTTAAAGTGCGCGCCAATGCCGAAACTGTTTTGGACGCGCGTATGGCGCGTAAATTTGGTGCCGAGGGCATTGGCTTGTGTCGAACTGAACATATGTTTTTTGATCCCGAGCGTATCTTGCTGGTGCGGCAGATGATATTGGCGTCAGATACAAGGCAACGAGCGAAATTTTTGACCCAGTTGCAACCGTTCCAAGAACAAGACTTTGCGGCTTTATTCGAGGTGATGCAGGGCTTGCCGATCACCATACGCCTGCTTGACCCGCCTTTGCATGAATTTTTACCGCGCCGTGAAGACGAGATTGAACATTTGGCCGAGGCGCTGGGCGAGAGCGTAGCAACTCTCAAGGCGCGCTTGCGGGTTTTGCATGAAGAAAATCCAATGCTTGGCCATCGCGGCTGCCGACTGGCGGTAACCATGCCAGAAATTTATGAAATGCAGCTCGATGCTATTTTTGCGGCGATGACGCGGACCGAATATCCGGCCGCGTTGATCGAGATTATGATCCCATTGACCATGTCCGCTGAAGAGCTTGGCGTGATGCGCGATGTGTTGGCGCGTCGACAGGCCGCCTTCGGCGATGCGGCGCGGGTCGCGGTAAAATTCGGAACCATGATTGAAACGCCGCGCGCGGCCTTAATGGCTGGTCAGCTGGCGCCCTTGATTGATTTTGCGTCCTTTGGCTCGAATGATTTGACGCAGATGACGATGGGGCTAAGCCGCGACGACGCGGCGGGGTTTTTAGAGGTTTATGTCCGCCAAGCTTTGTTGCCGAGTGACCCGTTTGTACATATTGATCAGCCAGGCGTTGGACAGTTGATAGAGCTTGCCGTTGCTGCCCTGCAGCAGCAAAAGCATGTAAAAATAGGTCTCTGCGGCGAGCATGGCGGTGACCCCGAATCGATTCGATTTTTAGCGAAAATGGGCTTTGATTACGTATCTTGCTCACCTTATCGCCTGCCAATCGCCCGTTTGGCAGCGGCGCAAGCGGCGGTTTTGCTATAAAAATCGAATTTTTGCTATTTTTTGATGGAAATTTAACGAACACTACCTAATTTTGACAAGAACAAGTTGAGAACAACTGCAATGGAGTGCTTCGTGAAAAAACGAAAACATGACATTCTGGAGATGCGTGCTTTCTTGCAACGGGGGCTTGCCGCCATTGCGCTTGCGACGGTGACGATACTGTTGGCGCAACAAGTATCTTCCTTGTCGGGCGATCGACTGCAAGAGGCATTGCGCGCGGTTGACTACGATTTCTCAGTGGAAACTTTACAGGCGACAGATGCGATGGATCGTCTGTTTACGGGGCCCGTCGCTTTCAAGGGGAGCGGTGAAACTTATGACCAAGCCCGCCAATGTCTAGCGCAAGCCATATATTTTGAAGCCCGCAGTGAACCAGCCGAGGGCTGGGTCGCCGTGGCCGATGTGGTTTTAAACCGCGCCCGCGATCCTCGCTTTCCGGCGTCGATTTGTGGCGTCGTGTTTCAGGGCGAGTATCGGCGGCATAAATGCCAGTTTTCGTTTGCTTGTGATGGCGTATCAGATACGGCCTATAATCAGCGTTTGTGGGAAAAGGCTTTACGCTTGGCAAGCTACAAGCTTGCAACACTCTCGGAAGAACCAAGTTTAACTGAGGCGACGCATTATCATGCTGATTATGTCGATCCCTATTGGTCGAGCAACATGACCCGTTTGGCAAAAATCGGTCGCCATATTTTTTATACTGACTTGCGGAACTAAGACCGCCTAGGGCTTGAGATCGATGTCTAGGCCGACATCGAGACAAGGCGCAGAATGGGTGATGCGGCCGACCGAGATATAATCAACGCCGGTTTCGGCAATCCCACGCACTGTCTCGAGAGAGACGCGTCCCGAAGCCTCTAGTACAGCTTGCCCCTGATTGCGCTTAACGGCTTCGCGCATATCGTCGAGGCTCATATTATCTAACATGATCACGGGCGCTCGAGCGGCGAGCGCTTCATCGAATTGGTCAAGTCGATCGACTTCGATTTCAATTTGAACCATGTGACCGGCATAGCGTCGCGCCTGTTGCAAAGCTGCGGTGATAGAGCCTGCGACCGCGATATGATTATCTTTGATCAAAATGGCATCATTTAAGCCAAATCGATGATTGACGCCGCCACCGGCGCGGACGGCATATTTCTCGGCCATCCGCAGTCCTGGCGTGGTTTTGCGGGTGTCACATATGCGGGCGCCAGTGCCGTTGATCGCGGTAACCAGTTTGGCCGTTTCGGTAGCGATACCCGATAAGTGTCCAAGAAAATTAAGGGCGACACGCTCGGTTGATAAAATAGCCGCGGCAGGTCCCTTAACATCTAAAATGCGGGTTCCGGGCGCGAGTTCGTCGCCGTCGGCACAATGCACCTGACAGCGGCTGTCTTGGTTGAGAAAATTGAAGGCGCCAGTGACAAAATCGATACCAGCACATATGCCGGTGTCGCGCGCAACAACCGCGGCTTGCGCCAGCGAGTCCTGAGGGATCACCGCCAGCGAGGTAATGTCCCCCGATTGGCCGAGATCTTCCTGAATGGCGGCCTCGATCAAGGCGCGGACATAATATTGCGGCAGGGCCGGACCCGTCATTGGATAAATCTCCTTGTATCGGGCGCCGGAGCGCCTGCAATTTGTTCCGCTAGGCTATAGGTTTGTTCCAGTGTGAGGATGGACCTTGTGGCGTTTTTGGCCGGTGCCGAGAAATCATGGCGGAAATGTCCGCCGCGGCTCTCTTCGCGCCGATAGGCCGCAACTGAAATCATCAGCGCCGTGGCGGTCATATTGGCCATCGGCGCCCAGCCATGCGCGGTGCGCTCGAGCCTCAGGAGGGTCGCAATGGCTTGCTTCAGGCCACTAGCATCGCGCTCGACGCCAACATGTTGCGTCATAGTTTTGCGTAATTGTGAAATTAAAGGCCGTTCGCTCTGCTCTGTCGACTGCGGCGTTAGCGTCGAGGGGCGCGGCGACGAAATATTGCGGTGCGGAATAACCGAATTGACGTCGCGCGCAATGCGGGCTCCAAACACGAGAGCTTCGAGCAATGAATTGCTGGCGAGGCGGTTGGCGCCATGCGCGCCCGTGCAAGCGGCTTCGCCGCAAACCCAAAGGCCTGATAGGCTCGAACGTCCATTCAGATCGGTCTTAACGCCACCCATATGATAATGAGCCGCCGGGGCGACAGGTAAATAATCGGTGCGCGGGTCGAGCCCAGCCATTTTGCAGGTCGCGGCAACAGTCGGGAATTGAGTAGCAAAATCGTGCGTTAGGTGATGAAGCTCAGGACGCGTCAGATCGAGGCCGACAAAGCCCGTCCGGCGGCGTTCGCGAAATACGGCGCGAGCGACAATATCGCGTGGCGCTAGCTCGGCATCCGCATGCAAATTGGTCATAAAGCGCTGGCCGTGACCATTAATCAGCCAAGCGCCCTCGCCGCGCAGAGCCTCGGTGGCCAAAGGCGCCGGGTCGCCCATGCCAAAAAATGCGGTTGGGTGAAATTGTACAAATTCGATATCGGCGATGTCAGCGCCTGCTCGGGCTGCCATGGCGATAGCTTCGCCATTGGCAAAAATGGGGTTGGTGGTGACTTCGAATAAATGCCCACTGCCGCCCGTTGCGAGGATAACGGCGCGGGCTTTGATCAAGAGTGGTGTCGCGGATTGAACGCCGCTGGGACGAGCAAAGACGCCGACGACGCGATCATCCTCGACGGCTAATTCATAAGCCGACATCCCGTCGATAAAACGGATAGCTGGGTTTGAGCGGGCTTTTTGCGACAGGCAGCGCATGATCTCATGCCCCGCGCGGTCACCCGCAACACCGACAATACGGTCGTGACCGTGCGCGGCTTCGCGGCCGAGGGCTAGGCTGCCATCATCTTTGCGGTTGAAGGGAACGCTATAGTCGATGAGGTCGGCGATCCGCTCGGGGGCTTCTTGGGCCAAGATATGCGCGACTTTCGCATCGACTAAACCATCACCCGCCGCGACCGTGTCGGCGGCGTGGTTCTCTGGACAGTCCTGTTCGTCGAGCGCGGCAGCAATTCCGCCTTGCGCCCAACTGCTGGCAGTGCCTTGGTCGGGGCGGCCCGCCGCCATAATGGTAACCGGGCGCGGTTGTAGCTTGAGGGCGGTGAATAAGCCGGCGAGCCCGGCGCCGATGATCAGGACATCGCCGGCATCAATAATATTACCAGATGCGTTTGGCATTAAGCGCTCAATTCAATCATGCGTTCGACCGCCAGACGTGCTTTGTCGGCAATGGCGAGGTCGACGTGAATTTGTTGACGTTCAAATATCAGCGACTCGAGGACTTTCGGCAGCGTAATCCGCTTCATATGCGGGCAGAGATTGCAGGGGCGTACGAAATTCACATTTGGGTTTTCGACCGCAACATTGTCGCTCATGGAGCATTCCGTCACCATTAACACTTTTTCCGGTTGCATATCGCTGACCCATTTGATCATTGCCGCCGTCGAGCCGCTGAAATCGGCCTCGGCAATAACCTCTGGTGCGCATTCGGGGTGTGCAATGATGCGCAATCCGGGCTGGGCGTCACGATACGTACGTAACTCTTCGGCAGTAAACTGTTCGTGAACCTCACAGCGTCCTTTCCAGCTAATGACCTCGACGTCGGTCTCATTAGCGATATTCTGCGCCAGATATTCATCGGGAATACACAACACCCGCGGCACACCCAGCCGTTCAACAATTCTCACAGCGTTTGACGAGGTGCAGCAGACATCGCTTTCGGCTTTAACCTCTGCCGAGGTGTTGACATAGGTGACGACGGGAACATCGGGATAGGCTTGACGTAAAGCGCGGATATCCGCGGCGGTGATCGATTCCGCCAAAGAGCAACCAGCTCCCATATCAGGTATCAGAACGACCTTGTTGGGATTTAGTAATTTTGATGTTTCTGCCATGAAATGGACGCCGCACTGGACGATCATATCGCCTTGCGCGACGGCCGCTTCGCGGGCTAATTGCAAACTATCGCCGACGACATCGGCGATACAATGAAAAATCTCTGGTGTCTGGTAATTATGCGCCAAAATAATCGCATTTTTCTGGGCTTTGAGCATGTTAATCGCCTTGATATAGGGCGCCATGCTCGACCATTCGATTTCCGGAATGACCTTGGCAACGCGGGCATAGGCCGGTGCCATTTCGCGCGCCAGGGCAGGCGAATAGCTGATGTCCATCTCTTGAAGGAGCTGCGCTCCAAGCGCACCCGCAGGAGAAGTTTGGCTCTGCGCCAAAAGATCGGCCGAAATATTCATAATTCCTCTCTTTTTATGCTCATATTGAGCATAATATAACCTATACTATATGGGGTCTAACGGGAAAAAAGCAAGAGGCGTTAGGGCGCAGTCCACGGCCTCTTGATCAGCTAATCGAGGCGTTGCCGATTACGCCCAGCGCCGATGCGCAAACCCGCCAGTGGTCGCTCGCGGGCGGCATCATATTTGAAACGAAACAACTCTGCTGGCCGACCGCGGGCGCGGGCGGTTTGACCCGTGCTTTCGAGCAAGGCCGACCGCTCGACGAGGCGACGGAAATTTTGCTTATGTAGCGGCGTCCCTAAAATCGCTTCAGCCGTCAATTGCAAGTGCCCGAGCGTAAAAAGTTGCGGCATGAGGTCGAAAATCACTGGCCGATATTTCATTTTACTGCGCAGCCGACCCATAGCTGTTGCGAGAATACGCCGATGATCTAATTGCAAGGGTTGCCCCATCAGGGTCATCTCACTAGCGTCGATATTGAGCGTTGTAACGCGCGCGTCACTTTTGGCTTCGGGAATGATGGCCGCCTCATAGAGGAGCTCGTAGCGTTCGAGAACCAAGTCCTCGTCCCAGTTACGTGGGTCGAGCGGAAAGGCGATATTGATGCGATCGCCGCGCGCCTTTTGTGGGTTGTTATCAAGCCAGCGTTGCAAGCCAGGGCGAATAATTGTTTCGATGACATCGGGGCGACCGTCGCGACCGTCTTCCCACGGGAAAAACTCGTAAAGCGAGGCCCAGCGGCCGCCCTTTGATGATGTTTTTTCGGTTTGCGTGAGGGCGAGATAGCCAACCGAGACAACATGGTCGCGCAAGACTGTGCCGGCATGTCGACCACGATCGCCAAAGGTATAAAGTTGTTCAACGTGGCCGAGATTAACGCCGACTTGCTCCGACACCCATTGCCGTAGCCCAATTTCCATGGTGCGGTGCTCGGCTGGATAAAAAGGGCCGAAAGGCAAGCGCGGCAGGTCGTCGTCTTGAGACTCTATCAAGCGGCAACAGGGCTGGGCATTGATCAGGCTGACAATGGCAACGCTGAGGTCGATGAGGACGGCGCCGCGATCATCGGCCAATAAAGTGCTATGGTCAGCCGCGCTCGCGCGCTCGCGCTTTTCGCTTGGCATTACATGTACCAGGTCAGGGCGTTGTCCCTGATGGTAAGACGAACAAGGGGAGTGCGGCTCAGCATTTCCTGACGATAATGGAGCCAGCCGAGTAACCAGCGCCAAAGCTACAAATCACGCCAAAATCGCCCGCGCCTAAATCGGCTTTGTTTTGGTGGAAGGCAATGATCGACCCCGCAGAACTGGTGTTGGCGTAGCTGTCTAGCACGAGCGGGTTTTGCTTAGCATCGGGGTCGTAGCCCAAAACCTTTTTGGCGATCAGGTCATTCATATTTTTGTTAGCTTGGTGTAGCCAAAAGCGTTTCACCGTTGTTGCCTCAATCTGGTGATCTCCCAAATGCGCCGAGATCATTTCGGCGACCATTGGGACCACTTCTTTGAAAACTTTGCGGCCTTCCTGCACGAAAAGCTTATCCCGTGACCCAATGGTCTCGGGCGCGGTGCGGTTTAAGAACCCAAAATTATTGCGAATATTGTTGGAAAATTGGGTTTTGAGGCGGGCGCCAATAATTTCGAAACTCTGGTCAGATGATCGACCATCGGCGGCCTCAATAATCACGGCCGTACAGACATCGCCAAAAATGAAGTGGCTATCGCGATCGCGGAAATTTAAATGCCCGGTGCAAATTTCTGGGTTCACCATGAGCACGCGGCGGGCGCTTCCCGAGCGGATCATGTCATGCGCCGTTTGGATACCGAAAGTGGCCGATGAACAGGCGACATTCATATCAAAGCCGTAGCCGGTAATCCCTAACAGGTCTTGTACCTCAATCGAAATCGCTGGATAGGCACGTTGCAAATTCGAGCAAGCCACCAAAACCGCATCAATATCAGCGGCTGTCACGCCAGCTTGCTGCATCGCCTCTTGCGCCGCCGCGACAGCCATTTCGGCAAGGATGCTAGGCTCGTCATTGCTCCGCTCGGGCAGGCGCGGGCACATAATGTCGGGGTCAATAATCCCCTGCTTGTTCATCACATGCCGGCTTTTAATGCCAGATGCTTTTTCGATAAATTCCGCCGAAGAGGGGGTGAGGGCTTCGACCTCGCCAGCGGCAATCGCATCGGCATGGGCGGCATTATGCTTTTCAACATAAGCATTGAACGCGGTTACCAGTTCATCATTGCTGACAGATTCTGCAGGCGTGAATAATCCTGTTCCGCTAATTACGACTCCGGTCAATCTCTCTACTCCCTCTACTTTCGCCCATATTATGC
>JAYODZ010000030.1:0-18549 GCA_038106515.1 Rhodobiaceae bacterium | reverse complement strand
AGCTATTGGTGTGCAGTGATTGTGTGTGGCCTTGCGTTGCTGCCATGGCTTCGATGCAAGTCCGAACAATATTGTTGTAAATGTCTTGCGCCGTGAGGCTCCAACCTGACGTCTGGCAATGGGTCCTGAGCGCCATCGACTTCGGGTTTTGCGCACCTAAGCCGCGCATTAATTGGGCCCACAATAAACGGGCGGCCCGCATTTTCGCGATCTCGGTAAAGAAGTCCATGCCAATCGCCCAGAAGAAGGACAGGCGCGGCGCAAAGGCGTCAATGTCGAGCCCAGCAGCCATGCCCGCCCGGACATATTCGATGCCATCGGCGAGCGTATAAGCAAGCTCGAGATCGGCCGTCGCACCAGCTTCTTGCATGTGGTAGCCCGAGATCGAAATCGAGTTGAATTTTGGCATATGCTCCGAAGTGTAAGCAAAAATATCTGAGATGATCCGCATCGATGGTTTTGGGGGATAGATATAGGTGTTACGAACCATGAACTCTTTGAGGATGTCATTCTGGATTGTGCCTGCAAGCTTGTCGGGGCTAACGCCTTGTTCTTCGGCTGCTGCGATGTAGAGTGCCATGATCGGCAGCACCGCGCCATTCATTGTCATTGACACACTCATCTCGTCGAGCGGAATGCCAGCGAACAGCGTACGCATATCGTATATCGAATCGATGGCCACGCCCGCCATGCCGACATCGCCAGCGACGCGCGGGTGGTCACTGTCATAGCCGCGGTGGGTGGCGAGATCGAACGCAACCGAGAGGCCTTTTTGGCCGGCTTTTAGGTTACGTCGGTAGAAGGCGTTCGACGCTTCTGCCGTCGAGAAACCAGCATATTGGCGTACCGTCCATGGCTTGTTGACATACATGGTCGGGTAGGGGCCGCGGATGAAGGGCGCTAGGCCTGGCAGACTATCAAGGTAAGGTAAATCGGCGATATCGGTCTGGGTATACAGCGTTTTAACGTCTAGACCTTCGGGTAACCGGCGGTGGCGTGTCGCCAAAATATCGGCTTTCTGCGCCGCAGATATATTGAGGTCGAGTTTGCTAAAATCTGGCTTACGGCTCATCTTATGCCCCCAATCCTAAAGTCGAATGAATTGTTTGTGCAAAGCCGAGTGCATTGCATCCCGCAAAACAATAGGCGTCGATCTCGGCTATGTCGCGCGATTTTCCAGCCAAAGCGATATGAACAGCACCAGCCGCCTTCAGGGCTAGTGCGAGGGCTTCAGCATGGTCGTCGTAATCGGTATCGGCACCACATATACAGGCGATTTTAGCGCCGCTCTTTTTAAAAGCAGTGGCGATGGTTTCGACATCGGTGCCGCCATCTCCGATTAAGCTCGCGACGCCTCCGACGGCATAAATATTGGCGGCGAAATTAACCCGCGCCGTCGCCCGTGCTGGGGTGCCGATGGCGGCCAGAAAAACTTTTGGCTTTACAGGCTCAGCGCGCTGCCGCAGCGCTTCGAAGCTCTCCGATAAGCGAGCCTCGCGGAAGTCGCCGACGCCATGCGCGGTGCGCGCAACCAACGGCGCTTCCTCCAAATTCGGGAATTCGCTGACGCCGATTAAAGCTTGAGAGCGCTTATTGTTTTTTGTAAATCGCTCGGCCGCTATCTTTTTAATGGTTTCGGCAATGTGGCCTGCTTTTAGTTGTGCCAGCAGCCCCCCCTCAGCTTCAATAGATTGGAACTGTTGCCAAGCCGTTTCCGCGAGGTCTTGCGTTAAGCGCTCGATATACCATGAGCCACCTGCAGGATCCATGACGTGACCAAGATGGCTTTCTTCTTGCATGATGATTTGCGTATTACGCGCAATCCGTCGCGATAAATCATTATCACCATCGCTCACGGCCGTGCAGGGTGCAACCACCACCATATCGGCGCCACCAATAGCGGCGCCACAGCAGGCTACGGTGGCGCGTAAGATATTGACCCATGGGTCAATGGTTGAAAAAGATCGTTCGCTGATTTCGGCAATGATATAGGGCGCTGTGTCGGCGATCCCATAGGCGGAACAAATTTGTGACCAAATCAAACGGGCGGCGCGTAATTTCGCAATCGTCGCAAAAAAGTCGATGTCAGCCGCAACCGAAAGGGTTGTTTTCTGAACCAGCGTTGACGCAGTTTCGCCCGCGCCAATGCCCGCCTCAATATAGCTCACCAGGCTCGCCGCCATGAGGCTGAGCTCGAGCGCTTCGCCAGCGCCGGCGGCGTGGTAAGGGATGCCGCTGGCAGTCAACAGCCGGAGACGCGGGCGGTCTTTTCCCCAGGCTAAAATAGCAGCAACAGTGTCAAGTGAGGGGGGCGTCCCCGCCGTTATGGCGGCCCCAATTGGGTCGGCATTAAGATAGCCGCGTTGTTGATCGGCAGTAATATTTTGCCCAGACCAGAGTGCGTCAAACAGCGATTGGGCTTTTTCAATGTTGACGCCCGGCGTCATCGCGAGAGGGGCGATATCAAGCATCACGCCGCCGAACAGCTTGTCCGCTTGCTGTTGTGAAATCGCGCCTTGCGATAGGTCGAGCAAGATGGCGCTGACGCCGCCCGTGAGGTCAAGAAGCATGGAGCGATTATCGGCGCCTTTACGGCCAGGAATATAGCGTTGCGCAATGTGCCAGGGCAAATGCGGGTCGCGCTCGCTTTGGCTGCCACGGATATAAGGATGCTGTCCGGGGGCGCCCTGCGCGCCGGCAGAGATCTTCGTATTGGCTTGCGTGTAAAGTGGTTGGCGCGTGAGGCCATCAACTTCGCGCGAAATAAGATCGTCCGCGCTACCACCTTTCAGAGCTGCACTGACAGCGGCCAACCAGGTCGCTTCGTCATAGGCGGGAAAATCAGACTTGAGCAGGTGATCCGTCATGTTCTTCGTTACTCCAATATTTCGCGTCTCAGCTTTCTTCGCGGTCGAGCAGCAGAGAAATTGTCAAAAGCAGCAAGATGGCGCTGGGTACCCAAGCCGCAATGCCTGACGGTAAATAGGCAAGTTGGGCGATTTTTGCAACAATCTGGCTGGCAATATTTGCCACAAAGCCCGCGAGGATAGCGAGGCCAATAGATCCTGCGAGCGATACAATCCGCCCTCGCGGCGTACTAAAAACAATGGCGATCAGCACCATCAGCGCCAGAAACACCGGCGTTGATAGCAGACGGTGAAGGCGAAGCTCGTGCAACGTCATGTCGAGCCCTGCGGCGCGGCCGCTTTCGATGTGTCCTGGCAACCGCCAAATTGGCACTGTGCGGGCATCGATTAAGCGCTCGCGGATTTCTTCCGCATCAACGCTATCTTCTGAGGCGATGAGCTGAACTTTGCCCGCGTTTAAGGTCAAAGCCCAAATACCGTTTTCAATTTTGGCTTCTGTCGCATAGCTACGATCGGTCATCTCGCCGGCCGAATTGTAATGATAAATTGTTACCCCCGATAAGCGCATCGTGTTCGTATCAAGCACGCTGCGACCATGGATAATGTAATAGCCATTAGGAGAGGATTGCCGCACCCAAATGCCGGTCGATAGCAAATCGAGGCTCTGCTCTTGTCCTTTTAAGCCAGCGACGATTTGGTCTGCATAGGTGCGACTTTTGCTGGCCAATGGATCAATAATAAGAACCAAAATTGCACTCAAGACAATCGTGACAATCAGACTTGGGGCGGCGAATTGCCAGACAGATAAACCCGCGGCACGCATAACAGCGAGGGCTTGCGATTCGTTGAGGCGGATATACGCCATCACCGCCGCGAACAGGAAAATAAAAGCGGCAAGATCAACAAAGGTGTTGGGAAGGCCGAGGCCTGTCAGAAGGAGAGCATAATCGGTGGTGGCGCCAAGTTTGTTGACGAGCTTGATGTTCTCGACCAATCCGCCAACCGCCGCCAATGCCGTAATCGCCGTGGTCACGATGGCGACCCAGATCAAAAAATGCTTGGCGATGAGGCGAACGAGTAATCCGGACATTTCGTTTTCGGTTGATGTGAGCGTATCTGGAAAATAGGTTACCGCATAATGACGGCGCCTGAAATAGAGCGCTGCGGAAAAACCTGAACCGCGGAATTAAAGGAGGCGCTTCGCTGTAACAAAAAAGGAGGGGTCGCCCCCTCCTTAATCTGTACAGTTCTAACCGTCCAACGCGACGTTAGATCCGTTCAATAATTACAGCGGGTGCCATACCGCCTGCAGCACACATCGTAATGAGCGCAAATTGTTTGCCGCGGCGTTCCAACTCATCAAGTGCCGTTCCGACCAGCAGAGCCCCCGTGGCACCAATCGGGTGCCCGAGCGCAATGGCGCCACCATTGACGTTGATTTTTTCGCGGTCGATATCGAGGTCACGAATAAATTTCTCGGTCACGACAGCAAAAGCCTCATTGACCTCGAAGAGATCAATATCAGACAGCGACATGCCAGCCTTTTCCAGCACTTTACGAGCTGCCGGCACGGGCGCGTTCAGCATCAGGGTTGGGCTGTCACCCATATTCGCCATCGCCACGACGCGCGCGCGCGGCTTCAGGCCGTGGGCTTTGGCGTAATCGGGAGACGACAGCAGCAGCGCGCCAGCGCCATCGACAACGCCTGAAGAATTACCCGCATGGTGGATGTGGTTAATTTTCAGATCGGGATAGGCTTTGTTCACGAGCGAGCGGAAGGTCGTGCCGTGCTCGTCGAGCGGATAGTCGGCCAGTTTTGCAAAAGATGGCTCGAGATTGGCAAGGTCTTCACGCTTGGTTTGGGGGCGTGGGAACTCTTCTTTGTCGAGAATGACATTGCCGTCGTCATCTTTTACGGTGACGAGCGATTTGTCGAAGTGGCCATTTTCAATTGCGACCTTGGCGCGTTGTTGGCTTTCATACGCAAGGTCATCGACCGCTTCGCGCGAAATGCCCTCAAGCGTGGCGATGGCATCGGCGCAATCGCCTTGGTGTGGCTGCGGATGCAAGTCGCGCAAGTGCAAATTGCCGTTATCCATGAAAGGTGATCCACGGAAACCTTCAGAGCCATAGAGCGACATCATTTCGGTGCCGCCAGCAATGCAGAGATCTTCCATACCCGACATAATATTGGCGGCTGCGATATTGACGGTGGTGATACCCGAGCCGCAAAACCGATCCAAGGTCATGGCGCTGGAGCGCACATCATAGCCGGCGTCGAGCGCCGCCATGCGTCCAAGGTCGCCACCTTGTGGGCCTTTTTGCGAGCTGGTGCCCCAAATAATATCGCCAACGTCAGCGGTGTTAATCTTATTGCGTTCGGCAATAGCTTTGAGCACAGTCGAACCAAGCCGTTGCGGATGCATTGAAGTCAGGGCGCCTTTGCCCGGTTTGCCAATACCGCGCGGCGTGCGGCAAGCGTCGATAATCCATGCTTCTGTCATGCTATTCCTCCTTAGCAGAAAGCAGGAGTGTGGCAGGAGAGGCGAGGCTCGGCAACGCGTTATTTCGTCCCATCAAGATTTAAGCACAATTCAGTTTGACGCCGAATCTTATTCGGGCACCTCCATACAATCATGCGTTGAAAAATTGGTTGTGTTGGTAAATCAGCAAGTCGGCCGTCGATGGGTTATTAAATAGCCTAACAATTTGGTGAGGCATTGGCGTTAAAAATAGTTCTTTTTGCTAAAACCGAGCATTTCGTATCGATTTTTTTAGTTTTGCCGCTTGTATTATGTGAGTTTTTTTTCTAGCGTTCCGAGTACTCGTCTCGCGTGGGTGTTTTTGCAAGGGACGTTAAATCAAGAGGGGTAATTTCTCCCATTAGTGGAGAAGTTGGTCTTTGCAGTAATAATTGATGGGAAATTGATATGCGATTTACGAAATCTGCTGTCGGGCTTATGTTGATGGGCCTTGTCATTGCTTCACTGGGGGCTCCGATTGGCGCTCTGGCGCAGTCATTGGATAATGTTACCGATACGTCTCAAGGAGCCGTATCTGATGGGGTCAAGTCTCAGGGACGGATCGATAAGCTGGATGATGAAACCAGCGATATCGTGCGCGAATATCGCGCCGCTTTGATTCAACTTCAGTCGCTGCGCGAATATAACGCCCAGCTTGAAAAGCTGATTACGGCGCAAAAGGCTGAAATGGTCTCGATCCGCAAGCAGATTGAGGATGTTACGAATGTCGATCGCACGATTGTGCCGCTGATGTTCCGCATGATCGACGCACTTGAGCAGTTCGTCAAATTGGACGTCCCATTCTTGATCGATCAACGTAATGCGCGGTTGGCTAGCTTGCGTGAGTTGATGGATCGCTCAGATGCAAGCCCAGCTGAGAAATATAGAAAAATTCTCGAAGCCTATGAGATTGAGAATGAATATGGCCGGACGATCGAAGCCTATGAAGGCGAGATGGACGTTGAGGGCGAGGCTCGCACCGTGTCTTTCTTGCGTATTGGCCGCGTGTCGCTGATTTATCAAACTCTCGACGGCAGTGTGAGTGGTGTTTGGTCGCAAGACGAGCGCGCGTTTGTTGATCTCGATGGCGATTTCGATAGCGAGTTGAGAAGCGCACTTCGGGTTGCGAAACAACAAGCCGCACCTGATTTGTTGATCATTCCGGTTGCGCGTAGCGCTCAATAAGGGGAAAGAACATGTCTATTTTGAAAAAGTTTTCGCTTGCTTTGAGTGCGGTTATTGTCGCTCTGAGCTTTCAAACCCAGACGCCCCGGGCGCAAGAAGATAAAAAAGCCAGCGATGATGCGGTAACGCTACAACAACTGCTGGACCGTGTTCGCGATGGTCGCGTGCGGGATCAAGGCTTTTACCAAGCCCGCGAGAAAGAATTCTTACGTGATCGCAACAAACAAAAAGCTTTGCTCGACAAAACAAATGCCGAGATCAAAGCTGAGGAAGCTCGTAGTGAGCGCCTCGAAAAGACTTTCAATGAAAACGAGCTGAAGCTCGCTGAGTTGGAAGGTTTGTTGAACGAGCGCCTCGGCGTTTATGGCGAGTTGTTCGGTATTGTTCGCCAAGTTGCCGGCGAAACCCGCGCGCAGCTTGATGAGAGCATTATCTCGGGTGAGCTTCCAGACCGGACGGCTCCGCTCGCGGCGCTGGCAAAAACCAAGGGTTTGCCAGAAATGTCGCAACTCGAAGATCTGTGGTTTGCGCTACAGCAAGAAATGACGGCGCAAGGGCAGGTTAAGTCTTATGAAGGCAATATCATTAACCTCGACGGCACGGTCCGGAGCGCTAATGTGACGCGCGTTGGTCCGTTTACGGCGATTAGCGACGGTGACTTCCTCCGCTATTCTGGTGAAGGTCGTTATGCCGATCTCGGTCGTCAGCCGCCGTCACGCTTTGGCGGTGCCGCAGGCGATATTGAGGACTCGGAAGCGGGCGAGATTGTCGCCGCTGTCGTCGATCCGTCTCGGGGCGCAATCTTGAACCTGTTCATGCAAATGCCGACCCTCGGCGAGCGTGTTAACCAAGGTGGCCTGGTTGGTTATGTGATTATCATCCTCGGCCTCTTGGGTGCCGTGCTGGCTGTCGAGCGTATTGTTACGCTGTCGCGGACAGCGAAATCGGTACGCCAGCAGTTGTCGTCTGGCTCGGCCTCTGGCGATTCGCCTCTGGGTCGCGTGTGGAGCGCCTACGAGTCGAATAAGTCAGCTGATGTTGAGACCTTAGAGCTCAAATTGGATGACGCTATCTTGAAAGAAATGCCAGCGCTCGAGCGCGGTCTGCCACTCCTGAAATTGTTGTCAGGTGTCGCCCCTCTGCTCGGTCTGTTGGGTACAGTGACCGGTATGATCTTGACCTTCCAAGCGATTACGCTCTTTGGTACAGGTGATCCGAAACTGATGGCCGGCGGTATCTCGCAAGCTCTGATGACCACCGTTCTTGGTCTTGTCGTTGCTATTCCGATCCTGCTCTTACATGCCGTTGCCGCAACGCGTTCGCGCGAAGTGGTGCAGGTGCTGGAAGAGCAAGCCGCAGGTCTGATTGCCGCCCACGCGGAGAAATCTGGGAAACGATAGGTCTGTAGCTCATGGAATTTACAGATATCATTTGGCTGTTCCTAAATCCTTTCGAGGCGTTCCGCGGCGTGCGGGACTTCCTCGAATTGGGTGGGAATGTTCTGATGGCTATTATGATCATTACCTTTTTGCTGTGGGGCTTGATATATGAACGTTATATCTATCTCACGCGGGGGTTTCCGACACTGGCTGACCATTATAAGTCATTATGGGCGGCGCGGAACGAGCATCATAGTTGGGCGGCGCATCAAATCCGTCGTCAATATATCAGTGACGCGCGCGTCAATGCCAATCGCAACCTGACCTATATTAAGGTTCTTGTCGCGCTAGCACCCTTTCTTGGGTTGTTGGGTACAGTGACAGGCATGGTCGAAGTGTTCGACGTGATGGCCGTTATGGGCTCGGGCAATGCCCGTGCTATGGCGGCTGGCATCTCGAAAGCGACCTTACCTACCATGGCCGGGATGGTTGTCGCCCTGTCGGGTCTGTTTTTTACGTCGAGCTTAGAACGTCGCGCCTCGCGCGCCGTCCAGAGCGTTGAAGACCAGCTATTACTGGCTGATTAAGCCAGGTGGAGGATAATTATGCGCAGTAGAAGAGCTAAAGCTGACGAGGATATGGGGATCGATCTTACCCCCATGTTGGACATCGTGTTCATCATGCTGATCTTCTTCATCGTGACGGCGACATTCGTCAAAGAAAGTGGTATTGACGTCACCCGCCCAGATGCGGAGACGGCGGTCAAGCAGTCGCGGGTGGGTATTTTGATTGCGATTAATGAAAATAGCGAAGTTTGGATCAATCGTCGCCAAGTCGATCTGGCTGCGGTACGCGCCAATGTTGAGCGTCTGCATGCCGAGAACCCGCAGGGCGGTGCCGTTATTCAAGCGGATGAAAAAGCCCAAACGGGTGTTCTGGTTGAGATCATGGACCAAGTTCGTCTCGCAGGCGTAGGGTCGATTTCGATTGCTGCTGAGGAGAAATAAGACCGATGGCAGCAACAAATACAGCGCGGCAAGGCTCATCATGGGCTCTTGGTTTCATTACCACCATGGCGCTCTTTCTGGTCATGAAAGTACTGGTCACGGGGAGCGAATATGAGATCGAGAAGGCCGCGGCTGATATCTCAATCGACTTCGTGCGCGTCGACCGCGATGAAGAGGTAAATGCTAAGGATCGCTCGCCCAAGCGTCCCACCAAGCAAGAGCCGGATGAGCCGCCGCCACCGCCAAAATTGGATCAGGTGCAGCGCCCCAATATGGATAAGGCCTCCGCGTCAGCCGACTTCGGCGATCTCGCTTTGGGGATGAATTTGAATGCTCCGGTCGATGGCGATGCGCTGGCTATTGTGCGCGTCTTGCCACAATACCCGAACCGCGCTTTGTCACGTGGTATCGAAGGATGGGTGTTGCTTGAGTTCACCATTAACGAAGTCGGCTTAGCGATGGATCCTTTTGTGGTCGACGCTGATCCGCCAAATATATTTGACCGGGCGGCGATCAATGCCGTGCGGAAATGGAAATATCGGCCAATGATGGAAGGTGGGCGCGCCGTGCCTCGCCCTGGGGTTCGTCAGCTGATCAGCTTCCAAATTGCGAAATAAGTGTGAGATAGGAATATGAAACCGACACGGATAGTTATTCTTGCTTTGGTGTTAGCCGTATTCGGCTCCTCCCTGCCGCAAATTGTTCCGATCATCGACGCATCAGCTTTTGCCGCTGAGCGTCGTGAAAAGCCGAAGACGCGCAAGTCGGAAGTTCTCGGTAAGGCTGCTTTTGCCAAGATCGAGGAGTCGCAAACTTTGCTCTCTGAGGGCAAGCATCAGCAGTCACTTGAAGTGTTACAATCTATTCTCGACGGCAGCAAGTTTAAGCCCTATGAGAAGGCGGTCGCGATCCAGACGATGGGGTATGTGTATGCCGATAAGGGTGATTATACCAAAACCATTCAAACTTTTGAGCGTGCCATAAATACGGGTGATTTACCGCCACGTGTTGTCAGCGATTTGACTTATAATCTGGCGCAACTGAATCTTGCCGAAGATAACGCAAAAAAAGCGCTCCAACTTCTCAACCGTTGGTTTGATGAAGTTGAGGGCGAGCCAGCTGCTGATGCCTTCGCTCTTTTGGCACAAACACATTTGATGCTGGAAGACTTCAAAAACGCCGAAGTTGCTATTCGTAAAGCCATTAAACAAGTCGAAGAGCCAAAGAAACAATGGATCCGCATTCTGCTCGCCATTCTGTTGCAGGGTGAGCGGTATAAAGAAGCTCGCCCGATTTTGGAAGATGCAGTGCAGCGTTTCCCCGGCGAAAAAGCGTTCTGGCAGCAAATTACTGCGGTTTATTATGAAACCGATAGTGAAGATTTAGCCTTTGTCGCCCAGCAAGCCATGCATATTCAAGGCATGCTGACAACCTCGAAGGAGCTTAGCCGAATGGCTCAGCTCTATCTCTATAACGGTGTTCCGATCAAGGCCGCAACCATTCTCGACAAGGGTTTGAAAGACGGCAGCATTGAGAAGACAACAAAGAATTACGAATTGCTGGCCAATGCCTTTATGCACGCGCGCGAGTGGAAAAAATCGATTTTTCCGCTAACCATTGCGGCCGATAAGTCGGATGACGGAAAATTGTACTTGCAACTTGGGCAGTCTTACCTGCAAGACGAGCAGTGGAAAGATGCCGAAGATGCTTTGGAAAAAGCACTTAAAAAAGGCGGCTTGAAAGATACAGGGCAAACCTATCTTCTGCTAGGTATTACGCGCACGAAGCTTGAGAAGTGGGAGCCAGCCATGAAGTCCTTCCGCAAGGCCGGCGATTATGACGATGTCGCCAAGGACGCTTTCCGTTGGATCCGTTCGATTGAGCGAAAGCTGGCTGAAATTCGCCGTCGAGAAGAAGCCAAAAACAAAGAAGGCTAAGTCGCAGTTTTGGCCTTAATTAGGTCATAATTTCGGCTGAGGTTAGAAGCCTCATTCTTCTATTTCGTCGCGAGGATTCGTCATGCGGAAAATTTTACCAGCCTTTTTTTCAGCTTTAGTTTTATCGCTATCGGTTAGCGCTTGCGCCAGTCTCGACAGCAAGAAGCCCAATGTCGTTCAGCCTGGCGAAGCGCAACGCATGGAGCGCGTTCGGACGGGGACTGTGCTTGATATTACCGAGGTCACGATTGCTGGCGATTCTAAAATAGGTACCGCAGTCGGGGCTGTCTTGGGTGGCGTGATTGGTAGTCAAGCGACGCGGACGCAAGGGTCAGGCACACAAGCAGCTGGTGGCGTTGGTGGTGCCGTTGCCGGTGGTGTTCTCGGTAATAAATTGGGCGGCGCGCTGACCAGTAAAAAAGGCGTTCAATTACTGATCGAATTTGAAAACAAAGACGTTATGAGTATTGTCCAAGAAGCTGATCCGAATGTGACCTTCACGATCGGTCAAACGGTGCGGATTATCGGTGACGTCAAAATGCGGATCATTCCTGTTTCATAATCTATCTGCATGGTAGTGTCTTACGTCTTATCTTAAAGGTTTAGATTTATGGCGCCGCCCGATGATAGAAACTTGCCGTCTTGGCTAAAGCCGCCCGCACCAAAAACGTTCGATTTAGATGCGGTGACGTTTGATACGACGAGCGCTGATACAAACAATGACACAAGCGCCGAGGCCACCGATGTGCCGGATGTGGCGGCGCCAACTGAACCTGCTTTGTCAATGTCATCGGGCGCGGCCGACGATATGGTCATTCCCTCGAGGCCGCTAGATGACAGCGCGCTTGATTTGCAAGTTGAGGTAGATCATCCGACACTGAGAAGCCGTCTCGTAAAATGGCTCGCTGGCGCCCTGCAGGTGATATTGATATTCGTTTTTATGTTGGTCGCCAGCTTGGTCGCCGGCTTTTTATTTGGCTATCTCGGGCTTGGTTTCTAACTTGCGTCTTTTAGTTCGGCGAGCCAACTTTTGGGGGTCTCGCTCGGGTCAACCAAACGGTCGGGGTCAAATATTAGCCCATGACAAGCCTTTTCAACCATTTGCCGCCCAGCCATAAACTCGGCAGGACGGTTGACGGCTTCGACGGCGACGAGCTGCTGCTCCCGAAAATGGTAGCGCGCGAAACTGTCGCCATCGCCGCGCGTGTGGCTGGCGGTGACCCCTTCGGTGAGCCCGCATATTTGCAGCTTGATATCATATTGGTCAGACCAAAACCAAGGAATTTGGTGGTAAGGCGCTGGGATGCCTAGAATATGGGCGGCGACGGTCTTGCCTTGCTCGATAGCATTGGGGACGGATTCCAGACGTAACCGGTGCCCGATCAAATTATTCGGATGGTTGCTGCAATCCCCAGCAGCATAAATATCAGGATCCGAGGTGAGGCAGTTTTCGTCAACCACGATGCCATTATCGACGCTCAGCCCAGCCGCTTCCGCAAGCTCGATATTGGCGACAATACCGACACCCATAACAACAAAATCAGCGGCAATGGATGTGCCGTTGGCTAAGGTGACAGCCTCGATGCGGCCATTACCCGAGAGCTCGGATATTTGGCATTCGGTTTCAATGATGACACCGTGACGCCGATGTAGGTCGGTAAAATAACGCGACAAAAACGGGTCGGCTACGCGCGCTAGAACGCGAGGCGCTGCCTCGAGCACGGTCACATCGAGACCTTTTTGGCGACAGGCTGCAGCCGTCTCGAGACCGATATAACCACCGCCGATAATCACAAGTTTTTTTTGCGGCTGGACGTCAGGGATAATTGCTGCGACATCGGCTATCGAGCGGAGGTCGTGGATGCCAGTTTGGTCGATACCCGCAAGTGGCAACTGGCGCGGCCGACTGCCCGTGGCGATAACGAGCTTGTCATAGGCAATCTGCGTCGTATCTTCGAGCGCTATGGTTTTCATAGTTGGGTTGATCGCGGCGACACGGCACGACAGCAGGGTTTCGATATTCTGCTGGGCATAATAATCGGCCGGGCGGAGATACAGCCTTTCTTTGTCCATTTCGCCCATCATGAATTTTTTCGAGAGCGGCGGGCGTTGATAGGGCAATTCCTGCTCGTCGCCGATCATAGTGATGTCGCCGTCATAACCACCTTGGCGGAGGCTCAAAATGGTTTGTATGGCCGCCTGTCCAGCCCCAATAATGACGGTTCTCATTACCTGCTCCCTCAAACTCTGTATGATTTTTTAAGCATAATATCAAAATAAAGCAACGCTGTACGCCTTTTACTGGGGTTGTTCAGAGGTTATAACAGGAGCGAATAATGGAGAGCTTCGGCGTTTACGGGAGGTAAGGGTAATGCAATTTTTGCGCGTTTTGGCGGCTGTGACGATAATGGCTCTCGCGGCCTGTGGCGAGGCAGAGAAAGGGACAATCTATCTGGCCAAAAGCCTTGTCACTATGTCGGACATTCGCGGCAATGCGGTGTATATCGTTGGCGAACGTATTGCCGATGTCGGCATGCTTGAGGAGCTACAGGCGCGTTATCGCGGCGCCGTTGTCGATACCCAGTTTGGTGAAAACGTTATTGTCCCCGGTTTGATCGAGCATCACGTCCATCCATTTCTGGGAGCGCTAGCAATGGGCGTTGAGGTGATAGCGATCGAAGATTGGCATCTGCCAACTGGCATCAAGCGCGGTGTCAGAAGTGCGGGAGCTTATCATAAGGCCCTCGAAACTGCGATTGCCGCATCGGATCCAAACCAAGAGTTTTTCATTAGCTGGGGCTATCATCATTATTTTCACGACAAGTTAACGCGGTCTGACCTCGACGCGATAAGTGCCGATCGAGCGATTATTATTATTCACCGCTCATTTCATGAATTTGTCATGAATTCGAAGGCGCTCGACCTACTCGGGATAACTGCTGCGGATGTGGCGGCCGCGCCGGCCGCGGCGGCGAAATTCATGAGCATCGAGGAGGGGCATTTTGCCGAGCAAGGGGCGATCGCCATAACCCCGAAAGTGATGCCCCACCTCGCCAAACCCGAGCGCTTGATGGCTGGCTTAATGCGCTTGCGAACCTATCTACATCAGCAAGGGGTGACGTTAATCGCCAATCCAGGGGCATTTCTTGCCGATCCCGTTCAGCAGGCCAAGAATGCTGTTTTCGGAGCGGAAGACAGCCCTTACCGCAGTCTGTTCATTCCCAATGGCATGTTTATCGTGCAAAAATTCGGTCTCGAAAATTTGATTGCGAATACCGAGGCCTTGCTGACGACGGGGCAGGGAAAACTGTCTTACGTGCCGAAACAAATTAAACTTTTTGCTGACGGTGCTATGTATTCGCAGGCTATGCAAATGCGTGACGGTTATTTGGATGGCCATAGCGGCGCGTGGTTGATGACCGAGGATGCTTTTAAGTCCGCCTTCCAGATCTATTGGGATGCCGGCTATCAAATCCATGTTCATCAAAATGGCGACGCCGGTCTCGATCGCGTTCTGGATGTGTTGGCTGAGAATATAGCGCGCAATCCGCGCCCTGATCATCGCACAGTCATTGTGCATTTTGGCTTTTCGCAGATTGACCAAGTGGAACGGATCAAGGCCCTCGGCGCGGTTGTCAGTGCTAATCCTTATTATGTGACGGCTTTATCGGATCTCTATGCGCGAAAAGGCATTGGCCGCGCTCGCGCGCAGACCATGGTGCGGCTGGGTGATGTTGTGCGCCAAGGTGTCCGTGTCGCCTTGCATTCGGATATGCCGATGGCCCCCGGCGCGCCCTTATTTCTAATGCATCAGGCGGTGAACCGGATCAATTTCGCCGACCGAGTTGCTGGGCCGGAGCAACGCTTGACGATCGAGCAAGCCCTGCGGGGAGTGACCCTGGATGCAGCGTATATGATGCAGCTTGAGAAAGAATATGGCTCCATTGAGCCGGGTAAATGGGCAAATTTAACGATTTTGGATGAAAACCCCTTAACCATTGAGGCCGACCAAATCAAAAACATTCGCCCGCTCGCAACAATGGTTGAAGGGCAAATTTTTCCGATCAATACTGGGTCGGGCTATTAATCTGAGGGGGTATGATGACTGAGGTAAATACGGCGACGGGGCGTTGCGCAGTTGCGGATCTGGGAAGAACCTTAATCCATGAGCATGTCTTGGTCGGATTTCCAGGCTGGTTTCTCGATCGACGGCAACCGGCTTTTGATCGCCGCGAGGCGATTGCACGCGCGACCGCCGCCTTGATCCAGCTTAAGTCTTATGGTGTTTCGACGGTGGTGGATCCGTGCCCCGCTGATTTGGGGCGCGATGTTGAGATTACAGCCGAAGTGGCCAGCCGCGCAGGTATCAACCTGATTTGCGCTGCCGGCATGTATTATGAAACGGCTGGTCTAACTTATACCTTCGCGCATCTCGAAGAAGCGGCCATTGCTGATATATTTCAGGCTGAAATCGAGGATGGTGTCGGCGAAACTTGCATTCGCCCTGGGATAGTTAAAATCTCCACTGGGCATGGCGAGGTCACTCCGTATTATCAAAAAATCTTGCGTGCGGCGGCGCAAGCTGCGGCACGCACGGGTGTGCCGGTTTTGTCGCATACCGAGAAATGTACCTGCGGTCATGATCAAATTGATATCGTAACCGGCCAAGGCGTAGCCCCTGAGCATTTTCTGGTTGGCCACTCTGACGGCACGGATAATCTTGATTACCAAATTTCGCTCGCCGAGCGTGGTGTGTTTGTTGGCTTTGATCGCTTTGGTATTGAGAATATTGTCCCCGATGATGTGCGGATGACGAATTTGAAAGCCATGGTCGATCGCGGCCATCGCGATCGTGTAATGATGTCGCATGATTATGTTGTATGCTGGAAGGGCGGCGTTCCGGGTGTTCCGTTGGGCGCTTCGATTGCAGACGTTTTGCCCAATTGGCGGATGACCCATATTTTTGAAACAATACTTCCAGAACTGGCGCGGCGTGGTATGAGTGTGGAAGATATCGACCACATCCTTACCGACAACCCACGCCGTTTCTTTAGTAATACTTGATCTCAACCTGTCAGGAGCTTCCGCTCATGTATGATGCTTTATTTGAACCCTTTACCATTAATGGTCTCACATTACCGAACCGTATTGTTATGGCGCCGATGACCCGCGGTTTTTCGCCAAATGGCGTGCCGGGCAAAAATGTTGCTGATTATTATCGGGCGCGAGCCGCGGGCGGTGTTGGTCTGATTGTCACTGAGGGGACGACGATTAATCACGCCTCGGCCAGCGATAGTCCGAATTATCCTAATTTCCATGCGCCCGAAGCGCTGGCGGGGTGGAAAGAGGTCGCCGCATCGGTGCACGATGCTGGCGGTTTTATTATGCCGCAATTGTGGCATATGGGTTCGATGCGCGACCCTGGAACTGGCCCTAACCCCGATGCACCGAGCGTCAGTGCCTCTGGCTTAAAGCATCCGGCCAAGCAGAATGCCGAGACCTTGAGTATTGGCGACATTGCCAAACTCGTCGGGGCCTATGCCGATGCCGCTTATCAAGCGCGCGCTTTGGGGTTTGACGGTGTGCAAGTGCATGGCGCGCATGGTTATTTGATCGACCAGTTCTTTTGGGATGGAACTAATTTACGCGACGACGTCTATGGCGGCGATCTTGTTGCGCGAACACGCTTTGCGACCGAAATTGTTGCGGCCATTCGCCAAGCTGTCGGCGATGATTATCCGATCTTGTTCCGCTTCTCGCAATGGAAACAGCAGGACTTCACGCATAAAATGGCGCCGTCCACCGATCTACTAAAGGCTTTTATCGATGCGCTGGAGGCTGCAGGTGTCGATTGCTTTGACTGCTCAACACGGCGTTTCCACGAGCCAGAGTTTGATGGTTCGCCCTTGAACCTTGCAGGATGGACCAAGAAGCTCGGATCAAAGCCGACGATTACTGTCGGCTCGATCGGTCTCGACTCTGAATTCGTCGCTGCCTTTCAAGGTGAGGGGTCGAACATTGCCCCAATCGACACATTGGTTGAAAAGCTCGAGGCGGGTGAGTTTGACTTGGTGGGCGTCGGGCGGGCACTGCTGGTTGACCCGACATGGCCGACGAAAATTCGTGAGGGGCGATTTAACGATCTGATGCCTTACACCAAGGACGCGCTGGCCAATTTGGTTATCTAGCTACATACCGCCATCGACACGCAATAAAGCGGCGGTGGTGTAAGATGAGGCTTCGCTGGCCAGCATCAAGGCAGCGGTCACTATTTCGTCAGGGGTGCCTGGACGCCCCAACGAGACAGGCTGGGTCTCGCGATCTTCGGCCCGCCACGCTTTTGCAATGTCGGTTAAAAACGGCCCCGCCGAGATCGTGTTAACGCGAACTGCGGGCGCTAGCTCGCGCGCGAGCGATACCGTCATGGCATTGAGTGCCGCCTTTGCCCCGCCATAGGGGATAACATTGGGTAATGGCACGAGTGCGCCCGAAGATGAGATGTTGATAATCGCGCCACTGCCCGCTTGTTGCATGCGGTGACCGATTTGACTGGCCAGCCGGAACGGGCCCTTGAAGTTTAAGTTCAGAACCGAGTCGAATAAGGCCTCGCTCACCTCATGGCTCGGGCAGGCCGGCGACATGCCAGCATTATTGATCAAAATATCAACGCGGCCAAATTCTTGATAGGCGGCCGCGATGACGGCGTCGCATTCATCCCATTTGCCGACATGGGCAGCAAAGGCAAAGGCCCGCCGTCCCAGGGCGCGGACCTCGTCGGCAACGGCTTCGCAGGCCTCGATTTTACGGCTGACAATCATCACGTCGGCGCCGCGTTCGGCGAAGGCCTTGACCATATGATAACCAAGCCCACGGCTACCGCCCGTGACCAGAACGACTTTTCCTGAAAAATCAAACAAGGGATCCATGCTATTTTCTCCTCAAACGCTCGTCTTGTTTTACGGAGTGTGAGCAGCGCAAGCAAGCGACTTTGTCGCGGGCTTTGGGTAACGATTTAAGCGTCGGACAAGGCTTGCCAACACAGGCGGAGATGGTCACTATCATGCGCAAGTTAGATTTTGATGTGAGGGGTTTTCACGATGGATAGGACGCAATCTCATTTTACGACGGATTTATCGGGGCAGGTTGCGCTGGTGACAGGCGCTACCTCTGGTTTGGGTTGGAACTTTGCCCGCGTTTTAGCGGCTTGTGGCGCGCGGGTGGCGGTTGCCGGTCGCCGCGCTGATCGGCTGGATGAACTGTGCGCCGCGATTGCCGAAGATGGCGGCGTCGCCAAAGCCTATCCCCTCGATATGATGGATGCCGATGCGATTGCCGATACGGTTGAGCGCATTCAAGCTGAGATGGGGCTGGTACAAATTCTTATCAACAATGCGGGTATTCCCGATGCGGCTTTAGCGACCAAAATATCGGTTGATTTGATCGATCAGGTGATCGGCGTCAATTTACGCGGGCCTTTTATCATGGCGCGCGAAGTTGCCAAACATTTGATCGCGGCCAAGACGGCGGGTCGTATCGTCAACATCTCGTCGATCGCAGCCTATAGCTATCAAGGCAATGGCGCGGCGCTCTATTCAGTTACCAAGGCGGGCATTGCGCGGATGACGGAGGCTTTAGCGGTCGAATGGGCAAAG
>JAYODZ010000177.1:0-2766 GCA_038106515.1 Rhodobiaceae bacterium | reverse complement strand
ATAGCCTCTTGCGCGCATGCTGTCGAGCGTCAACCGCAGGATATTATTGATTTTTAATAAGATCCAAGCGTCGCGTAGCGATTGGTGTGGAAGGTGCTATCGCCCAGTATCTGCGCTTGAACGCGCGCTCGTTTGATATACAGCCCAACATCGACGGCGTCGGTCATGCCTATGCCGCCATGCATTTGTACGCCTTCATTGGTAATGAGCCGAGCCGTATCGCCCAACCGCGCTTTCGCGAGGCTTGCCGCTCGTGGCACGTCATTACGATTTTCCTCGATCGCTGAAAGACCATCTTGAACAACGGCTTGCGCAATCTCGACCTCGCAAAACATTTCAGCGGCCCGGTGTTGGAGGGCTTGAAAACTGCCAATAATTTGGCCGAATTGCTTGCGTTCTTTGAGGTAATCGAGGGTCGTCTCGAACACCGTTTCAACACCGCCGAGCATTTCTGCCGCCATGATAATGCGCCCCAGATCAAGCACTTTTTCGATGCTCTCGAGGCCTATAGAGCCACTGCCAAGAATCTCGTCAGCTGAAACCGAGACATTATCAAATGTAATATTGGCGGCGTTCCGACTATCGACCATTTTCGTGCGCGTGATCGTCACGCCGGCTTTATCGGCGTCGACCACGAAAGCGATTAAGCCTTTCGCGTCGCCAGCTTCCCGCGCGACAACAATCAGTTTATCGGCAATATGGCCATCAAGGACAAAAGATTTCTGTCCGTTCAGCACATAATTGCCGCCGTCTTTGTTGGCCGTGCAAGCAATATGGCTTGGGTTATGATGCGAAGCCTCGTCGATGGCGACAGCCAAGAGCAGGCTACCTTCGGCGACTTGCGGCAGAAGCTGTTTTTTCTGTTCTTCGCGTCCCATTTCCAAAATCATGCCAGCCCCCAGGCAGGACGTGGCAAAGAGTGGGCTAGCAGCCAAGGTGCGTCCCGCTTGTTGCATCACAATCCCCATACCCGTGGCGCCAAAGCCTGTGCCGCCAAATTCTTCAGGGATCAAGATGCCAGCGAAGCCAAGTTCAACAATCTGCTGCCAAATTGCTGGGTCATAGCCGAGCGCATCGTCGCTATCGCGCAACTTCCGCAGATTGGAAGTGGGAACCTGTTCGGCAAAAAATTGCGCTGCCATGTCGCGCAGCATCGTCTGCTCTTCACTCAGAACGAAAGCCATTGTCTTATCCTTTTTGTTAGATCTTAAACCTAAATTATGCTTTGCCGGCGTCGGGAAGCCCTAAGACGCGTTTGGCAATGACGTTGAGCTGCACCTCTGAGGTACCACCCTCAATAGAATTGCCTTTCGAGCGCAACCATGAGCGGGTCACTGCCAGTTCTTTGCTGTCAAAGCCTTCGCCTTCCCAGCCCAAAGCTTGTGTGCCCATAATATCAAGTAACAACTCGAAGCGACGCTTGTTTAATTCAGTGCCGTAATATTTAAACATCGAAGCCGCCGCCCCTGGGCCTTGCCCGGCTTTGGCTTGCTCGGCACTACGCTTGAGGCTGAGGCCGAAGGCTTGCTGGTCCATTTTATGCGTAGCTACCGCATGGCGAATGGATTGCTCAGAGATACGACCATCTTGCTCGCCGAAATGTTCTTTGGCGAGTACTTCCATTCCGCCCATTGAGGCGGCACCCGCCCCCATATTCATGCCCGAAATCATGCTACGCTCATGCTCGAGTAAGCGCTTGGCAATCGTCCAGCCTTTGTTCAATTCTCCGACAAGGTTTTCTTTCGGAACTTTAACATCGGTTAAGAAGGTTTCGCAGAAGGGCGACGCTCCGGAAATCAGTTTGATCGGGCGGGCTTCAACCCCAGCGGTTGCCATGTCAATCAGCAAGAAGGAAATACCATCATGTTTGACCGAAGTATCGGTGCGCACGAGACAAAAAATCCAGTCGCATTTATCGGCGTAAGAGGTCCATACTTTTTGCCCATTAACGAGATAATGATCGCCCTTATCTTCCGCGCGGGTTTGCAGGCCAGCCAAATCTGAGCCAGCTCCAGGCTCGGAATAGCCTTGGCACCAGCGAATTTCACCACGGAGAATTTCAGGGATGTAGCGTTTTTTCTGCTCTTCACTGGCGAATTCCAAGAGCGCTGGGCCAAGCATCCAGAGGCCGAAGCTCGTTAATGCCGGTCGCGCATTAATTCGGCCCAATTCTTCTTGCAAGACTTTATTATGCGCCTTATCGAGGCCACCGCCGCCATATTCTTTTGGCCAGGTTGGAGCGGTCCAGCCGCGTTCGGCCATACGATCTAGCCACAGCTTCGTATCAGGATTAGGGAATTCTGCATTGCGTCCACCCCAAGGCATTTCGCGCTCTGGCATTGGTGTGCGCATCGATTGCGGGCAGTTCTCTTCGAGCCAAGCACGAGTTTCTTGGCGGAAAGTTTCAAGAGCGTCCATTATCTTCTCCTCAAGCTAAACTGCGTTCAGTTTACCTCTTTCTGCGCCCAGAACAAGCGAAGCGAAGACGATTAAATGGCTTGTTTTAGCGGCATCTGGTCGCAGAAATTTGCGCCGTCTAGCGCGCAGCAGTCCCCGTCATCACAGCGCGTTTCAATTCCTTGCCGGCAGCAAAATCAGTCATGGTTTCGATGATAATTCTGTACCGCCCGATATCGGCGCCTTGAGAATTGGCCGAGCAGTGCGGTGTCACAACAATATTATTGAGACTATAGAAGTCGAAGCGAGACCCTCGAAACGGCCCGCCATGGTCGGGATCGGGTTCGGGGTCGAGCACGTTTGTTGGAT
>JAYODZ010000176.1:0-2777 GCA_038106515.1 Rhodobiaceae bacterium | reverse complement strand
AAGTCGTCTCGTCCTCGTCAATCTTGGCGTTAAATGTGCCGTTCATGACACCCAGTGGGCCGTTATTCGGTTGCGTCAGGACGCCGCTGCCGTCTTTTTCTTCTTCGTTATAACGAACACCAGCCGAGAGAGACAAACGATCGCTAACAGCAAACTCTACATTGGCAAAAAGCGCCATGCTCTGGCTGTCTTGTGTCAGATCGTCAATCACACCAACCCCCGGAACAACAGGGAAAATGGGGTAGAATTGCGACACCTGGCTTTGCCAAACAAAGGTTCTAAGGCGATCAATTTGCTCATCTGTGTAATAAGCCCCGATCATCCAGTTCGAAGGATTGCTCTCTGCTCCAAACGTGCCGCTGAGACGAAGCTCTTGCGTGATGCTTTCGATTTGAACATCAGTATCAATAACCAAAACATCGGCACCCGAGAAGTCGCCATCTACAAGCGTACTCAAATCATAGTCGCGAAGACTTGTTATTGAGACCAACTGCATCCCATTATTCATGTTATACGTTAGCTCCAGACCTAGCCCCATATCGTCGGCTTGGTTGCTCTCTTCGTCATTGGTCGCGGCTCTATAGTTAGCAAAATTATTCGGTGACAAAGTCGGCTGATTATTCGCTCGAGCTAGCGTGTTCAGGCCGAGAAAAGTCCCAAACGGTGTTGGCAAATCTTCGGTTAAAATGCCATTCTGATAACGCACCGTCGCGCAACAATTTTCGTCAATTTTACTGAAATCAAAGCTTAAATTCATAGTCAGGCTATCACTGAGATCAGCTTTATATTGCCCGCGCAAAGTATAGCGATTGAGATCATGAAGATCATCGAGTGGCCCATCGTTTTTCAACCAACCATCGCCATGGCCATAGCTCGCCGCTAAACGAAACGCACTGGTATCGCTGGTACCAATATTGGCGATCGCTTTTAAACGATAGCGCGAGTCATTCTCAGCCACGAATTCAGCCGAACCACTATTTTCGCCATAGACGGGCTTTTGCGTAATCACATGCACCACGCCTGCCGTCGTGTTTTTACCAAACAATGTCCCTTGCGGACCTTTCAAAACTTCGATCCGATCAATATCAAGCAGATCATTAACCGCGATACCGGAGCGGCTGCGGTAAATGCCATCAACGAACGTAGCTACCGCAGGCTCGATACCCAGTTGAAACGGCGGAGAACCAAAGCCCCGTAAGCGGAAAGACGCGCCTTCACCAGGAGAACCCGTTGACGGGCTCTGCAATCCAGGGACGATCGTTTGCAGATCAGTCAGATCATATACGCGCAATTCTTCCAAACGCTCACCAGTATTGGCCGAAACAGTAAATGGAACGTCTTGCAATGACTGAGACCGCTTCTGCGCAGTCACAATAATTTCGTCAACCGATTGTGCATAAACAGCTGAAGATGAGAACAATAAGCCCCCAACAAAACCTAACACCAAACGGCTCAGGCTTTTTTGAGAAAGTTTCCTTGGATACATAAATCCCTCCTTACCAAGCGGGAACACCCCGCCTTAAGCAACTACATTATACACGGGCTATCTTATTCTGTTGCCCGAAAAACTTATTCACCTGACAAAGCTCACCGATTGTTGCAAAAAAGTCTCAGTCTGGTCGTGCTATGATAGCCGCCAAACGCTCAATAGCGGCATCAGTCCATTTTTCGTCTGACATCGCCCCAACCATGAGCTGTCCCAACGTGTCATTGCCACGCGCTCCAGCCCGATACATCTGCAATTGGCGAATGATATAGTCTTGCCCCAAATGCCGTAAAGCTGGGGCGCCCATGGCAGCATTGCCCTCCCCAGCCTGACCATGACATGAAGCACATTCGCTATAATTTGGATCAGTTATTGGTTTGACGCTTCCCAAAGTCTGAAACTTAGCGATGATTGTTGCTAATGCCTCGATTTGCGCGTCAGAATAGGCCTTGGCAATTAGAGCCATATTCTGACCGTGGACATCGTCATTCGTTCCACGACCACCAGATTTAAAGGCATACATTTGACGCGCTATATATTCGGCCTCCAATCCCGCAAGGGCCGGCGCAAATTTACTGGGATTCCCCTGCCCCTCCTCACCATGGCAAGAGGCGCAAGCGAAATAAATTGGCTCCATAGCCCCGACCGATACCGGTAACATGCTGACACAAAGACAATTAAATATTACAAACGCCAGATAGCGGATCATTGATTACTGTTCCCCATATCGACCAAAATGCGCCAATTTTTATCATCATCCAATGTCCAAACAATTAAGAATTTACCCGCTTGTGGGCCCCATGGAGCAGGCTCGTTTGTTTCCCGAAATATAAATTCCGACTGATAACTGCCACGCGAAACCGCCCAGTCACAAAACCGTCTGGTCTCATCGAGAGCAACATCATACCGGCCAAGGCGAAAAGTATTCGCTACCAATTGACCAAAGGCGCGGATTGCATCCTGACCTATATCTGCTTCCCGACGATTATGAAGGGCCATAGCATCAGTTGCGAAAAGCTGAGCCCATGTCTCCGCGTCCCCCTCGCGAAATGGTTTGGCATATTGTTCCGCAAAAATTTGATCAAAGTCAGCGGTTATTCCAGGACATTCGGTATGCGCTTCACAGCCTAGAAGTGACAGAGCCACGGCCACCACCGCAACGGCATTCAAGACCCGCCTAAACTTCATCGGCCAAAACCCAGAGCTTCGAAATGGCATACTTACCCCCTTTCCGAAACGACACCACGCTGCGCAAGACGCTCGCGTATCGCATCATGCACGGCCTGCGTAA
>JAYODZ010000175.1:0-2777 GCA_038106515.1 Rhodobiaceae bacterium | reverse complement strand
TTACGCAGGCCGTGCATGATGCGATACGCGAGCGTCTTGCGCAGCGTGGTGTCGTCTCGGAAAGGGGGTAAATATGCCAATTCTCCGTTCTAAGTTTTGGCTAGTTCGGCTAAGACCCGTCTCGAATGTATTTGTTATGATGACTGCGATTCTAGCTCTTTTAGGTTGTCAAGAGCAAACTGAATGTCCTGGAATAACCGCTGACTTTGATCAAATTTTTGCGGAGCAATATGCCAAACCATTTCGCGAGGGGGATGCGGAGACATGGGCTCAGCTTTTCGCAACTGACGCCATGGGCCTCCACAATCGTCGGGAAGCCGATTTGGGTCAAGATGCCATTCGCGCCTTTGGTCAACTGGTGGCCAGTACGTTCCGCCTTGGCCGGTATGATGTCGCTCTCGATGAGACAAGACGGTTTTGTGACTGGGCGGTTTCGCGCGGCAGTTATCAGTCGGAATTTATATTTCGGGAAACAAATGCGCCTGCTCCATGGGGCCCACAAGCAGGTAAATTTTTAATTGTCTGGACATTAGATGAGGATCAAAACTGGCGCGTTTTGGTCGATATGGGGAATAGCAATCAATGATCGGCCATGGGGCTTTTGCGGTATTTTTTTGCCTATGCGTTAGCTTTTTTCCGTCATTAAGCCGCGCTATGGAGCCAATTTATTTCGCTTGCGCTTCTTGCCATGGTGAGGCGGGGCAGGGGAATCCCAGTAAATTTGCACCTGCCTTGGCAGGATTGAATGCCGCATATATTGCGCGTCAGATGCACGCCTTTAGGTCTGGGGAACGCGGGATTAATGACGATGTCCACGGTCAGAATATGGCCTTGATTGCCAAGGCTTATTCTGAAGCTCAAATTGAGGCGTTAGCAATGATTATTGCTAAGTTTCCGACTGTCAAAAGTACCAAACCCATAACCGATCCAAACTATAGCCAATGTGCTGCATGTCATGGGCGGGCTGGGGAGGGTAATGCTGAGATGGGCGCTCCGGCGTTACGGCATTTGGGTCAAGGCTACATTGCTCGCCAGTTGCGTTTATATAGAACTGGAGCGCGTGGCAATGACTCGTTGAGTCAGCTCATGGTCGGGGCGATGTCAGACGAAAAATGGACGGATGAAGCTATCGAGCGTTTGGCGGCTATCATAGCACGACCAGACTGATGCTTTTTTGCAACAATTGGCGAACTTTGTCAGGAGAATAAGTTTTTAGCGCAACAGAATAAGATAGCCTGAACATAATGTAGTTGCATTAATAGGGGTGTTCCCGCTTGGTAAGGAGGGATTTATGTATCCAAGGAAACTTTTTCAAAAAAACCTGAGCCGTTTGGTGTGCGGTGTTATTGGGGGCTTATTGCTCTCATCTTCAACCGCTTACGCTCAATCGGTTGACGAAATTATTGTGACGGCGCAGAAGCGGTCACAGTCATTGCAAGATGTTCCATTTACTGTTTCGGCCAATACTGGCGAGCGTTTGGAAGAATTGCGCGTCTATGATCTAACAGATCTGCAAACAATCGTCCCTGGATTGCAGAGCCCGTCAACGGGTTCTCCTGGTGAAGGAGCGTCTTTCCGCTTACGGGGCTTTGGTTCTCCGCCGTTTCAACTGGGTATCGAGCCTGCGGTAGCTACGTTCGTTGATGGCATTTACCGCAGCCGCTCCGGTATCGCGGTTAATGATCTGCTTGATATTGATCGGATCGAAGTTTTGAAAGGTCCGCAAGGGACATTGTTTGGTAAAAACACGACGGCAGGCGTGGTGCATGTGATTACGCAAAAGCCCGTCTATGGCGAAAATAGTGGTTCGGCTGAATTCGTGGCTGAGAATGACTCGCGCTATCGTTTAAAAGCGATCGCCAATATTGGTACCAGCGATACCAGTGCGTTTCGTTTAGCGGCGAGCTATGGCCATGGCGATGGTTGGTTGAAAAACGATGGGCCACTCGATGATCTTCATGATCTCAATCGCTATACTTTGCGCGGGCAATATAAAGCTGACCTCAGTGATAGCCTGACCATGAATTTAAGCTTTGATTTCAGTAAAATTGACGAAAATTGTTGCGCGACCGTGCGGTACCAAAACGGAATTTTGACGGAAGATTTACCGACACCGTTTGGAACTTTTAGCGGCTTGAACACGCTAGCTCGCGCGAATAATCAGCCGACTTTGTCTCCCGATAATTTTGCGAACTATAGAGCCGCAACCAACGATGAAGAGAGCAACCAAGCCGACGATATGGGGTTTGGTGTCGAGCTAACGTATAACATGAATAATGGTATGCAATTGGTCTCAATCACAAGTCTTCGCGACTATGATTTGAGCACGCTCGTCGATGGTGACTTCTCGGGCGCCGATGTTTTGGTTATTGATACTGATGTTCAAATCGAGAGTATTACGCAGGAGCTTCGTCTCAGCGGCACGTTTGGAGCCGAGAGCAATCCTTCAAACTGGATGATCGGGGCTTATTACACAGATGAGCAAATTGACCGCCTTAGAACCTTTATTTGGCAAAGCCAGGTTTCGCAATTTTACCCCATTTTCCCTGTAGTTCCGGGGGTCGGTGTGATTGATGATCTGACACAAGACAGCGAAAGCATGGCACTTTTTGCTAATGTAGAGTTTGCTGTTAGCGATCGTTTGTCTCTCTCGGCTGGCGTTCGCTATAATGAGGAAGAAAAAGACGGCAGCGGCGTCCTGACACAACCGAATAATGGCCCGCTGGGTGTCATGAACGGCACATTTAACGCCAAGATTGACGAGGACGAGACGACTT
>JAYODZ010000029.1:17528-19107 GCA_038106515.1 Rhodobiaceae bacterium | reverse complement strand
TTTTGTCATTTTTTAATCCCTTCGATTTTAGTTTGCCCACCCATATAGGGTTGCAATGCGGTCGGGATAAGAACCGAGCCATCGTCTCGCAGATAGTTTTCTAAAACGGCGACCATGGTACGACCAACTGCCAAGCCCGACCCGTTCAGGCTATGCAAAAAACGGGTTTGCTTATCGCCGTCATGGCGGTAGCGCGCATTCATGCGGCGCGCCTGAAAATCACCACAATAAGAACAGGACGAGATCTCGCGATAGGCCTGCTGTCCCGGCAACCAGACCTCGAGATCATAAGTTTTGCGAGCCGAAAAACCCATATCGCCGGTGCACAAGGTCATCACGCGATAAGCCAGACCGAGGCGCTGCAGCACCGCTTCGGCGCAACTCGTCATACGCTCCAATTCCGTCAAGCCGTCCTCGGCCGCCACCAAGCTCACCATTTCCACTTTCGAGAATTGATGTTGCCGGATCATACCGCGCGTGTCGCGTCCAGCCGCGCCAGCCTCGGAGCGAAAGCACGGCGTGAAAGCCGTAAAGCGAAGCGGTAATTTCTCAGCCGAAACAATCTGTTCGCGCACGAGATTTGTGAGCGGCACTTCAGCCGTCGGGATGAGCCAATACCCGTCTTGCGTGCGAAACTGATCATCAGCGAATTTCGGCAATTGGCCGGTTCCGAACAGTGTTTGATCGCGCACCAAAAGCGGCGGCGCGATCTCTTCATAGCCAAATTCTTGGGTATGCAGATCGAGCATGAAATTGCCCAAGGCGCGCTCGAGACGCGCGAGATCACCGCGCAAGACGACAAAGCGGGCGCCCGAGATCTGCCCAGCCATCTCAAAATCCATCATTTCGAGCGCCTCGCCAATCTCGAAATGCTGCGGGGTCTCTTGTCGCTTCACCTCTCCGACCTGACGCAGCTCGATATTGGCGGTCTCGTCCAGACCTTGAGGAACATCATCGAGCGGCATATTGGGAATGATCGCCAGCGCGTCGGCTATGGCTGCATCGGCCTGTCGCTCTGCCTCCTCAGCTTCTTGCAGGGACGCTTTCAAGGCACTGACCTGATCCATTAATTGCTGTGCCAGCGCCTCATCTCCCTGCCCCTTAGCTTGGCCAATCTGCTTTGACGCCGCGTTGCGTTCGGCTTGCAGGCCTTGCGCATGGGTAATTGCATTGCGGCGCTTTTCATCCAACGCCAATATATGCGCCGAGACAGGGGCAAGCCCGCGGCGCGCAAGCAACGCGTCCACTAAATCTGGCGTCTCTCGGATAATCTGAATATCGAGCATGGTTAACCTTTTACCTTCAAATTGGTTCTAAATGAGTCGCGCGCTGTATCCCAGCTTTAGAACCTTACTCGCGCGCCTCGGTTACGTCGCGTTTGCGCTCAATCAGGGCTACGGCCAAAATCGATATTTCATACAGCAACAATGTCGGCACGCCCAGTCCGATTTGACTAATAACATCGGGGGGCGTCAGCACCGCTGCAGCGGCAAAGGCAATCACAATGGCGTAACGACGTTTGCGGCGCAAACCTTCGGCGGTGACCAAGCCGAGACGGCCAAGCAAAACCAGAATGACG
>JAYODZ010000029.1:11439-17518 GCA_038106515.1 Rhodobiaceae bacterium | reverse complement strand
CTGGAAACACAGGCCAAATGCCAGCATCAGAACCATCGTAAACGACAAATACTCGCTGACGCGATTGACCATACGGATATCGGCTCCGCCCGTCCCCGTTTCTTGCATCGATAGAAAAAATTGCATGGCCAGCGGCATAACGATGAAGAACACCAAAGCCGCTCCCGCGGCAAACAGCACCGGCGCCGCAATCAGAAACGGGATCAGTCCGCGCCGCTCCGATCGATATAAGCCTGGCGCCACGAATTGATAAAGGTGATAAGCATAGAAAGGAAATCCCAGAAAAACCGCGCCAAACATCGCCAGTTTCACTTGCGTGAAGAAAAACTCATGCGGTGCTGTATAGATTAATTGCAAGTCCTTTATATCGCCTGCGGCGGTTTCATAAGGCAGCAACAAAAACCGAAATATGTCCGATGCGAAACTGAAACAAATCACTAGCGCAATCAAAAACAGGCTGACAATCCAGATTAAGCGCCGCCGCAGCTCAAGCAAATGGTCGAGCAAGGGCGCCTCTGAGCCGCTCAAATCTTCCTCAAGCTCACTCACGCCGCTCACCGTCCGTGTCGGGCTGCGCGAATAAGTCCGGCGTATCGCTATCAGCGGGTAAGGGGTTTACCGCTCGTTTCGACTTGTCAGGCGGCAGCGTGGGATAAGATTGGTCAACATCCATAACCGACAGTTGCGCTTTGAACTCCTGCCCAAGCCTGCGGAGCTGCCCAATATAACCGCCAATGGTTCGCATCAGTTGTGGAATTTGTTCGGGCCCGACGACCACGAGGATAACGAGCCCAATAAGAACCAGCTCACCCCAGCCAATATCAAACATCGTGGAGCCTTTGTTCTTGCGGCTTACGCCTTATCGTTTTTGTCATCCGCCGGCAGCTGTGTCGGGGCGCTTGCATCGTCTTCGCGCAGACCCGTACGGAAACTTTTAATGCCGCGCGCGACATCGCCCATCAGCGAGGAAATCCGCCCCCTGCCAAAGAGCAGAATCACGAGCACAACCACAATGACGATTTGAATCCAACTCGGTGCCATTTAACTCTCCTCTTTTTGTCTCTCGTCTCGTCCGCTTACGCCTCGAAAGCCATGAGCCGTGCGCGCGGAATCCAAAAATTTTGCCGTCCCGCGAGCGGTACATTTTGCTCCGACACAACCTGACGCCAGCGCATCCCCTCGCCCAAATCTAGCTCACACAGATATAAACCAGCTATCTGTCGGAGTACAGACACCTGGGCAGAAAATACCACCGCCCCCTGCTCTTGCGGGTCGCCGCCATAAATATGATTGGGCCGCACCGCGAGCTGCGTTATTGCCGGCGGTAGGGCAACGGTCTCTTGGGTCAGGCGCTTTAGGTCGGCTGGCTTAAATTGATTAACTTGTCCAAATATACGCGCCACCTCGAGCGACACGGGTGCATCATAAACCGCCTGCGGCGTCCCCGATTGCACCACCTGCCCCGCCATCATAACGATTAATCGATCGGCGAGCGCCAGCGCATCATCAGCGTCATGAGTTACCAGCACGGTCGCGGTTTTTGACTGGCGCAAGACCCTAGCGGTCATATCGCGAATATCATCGCGCAATTGCGGGTCGAGGCTGGAAAAAGGCTCATCGAGCAACATCAGCTTCGGCGCCGGCGCCAAGGCCCGCGCCAGCGCAACCCGTTGCTGTTCACCGCCCGAAAGAATTTGCGTCTGGCTATCGGCCAAATGCGACAACCCAACTTGTTCGAGTAAGCTTGTCACCCGCGCCACCTGCTCAGCGCGTGGTAAATTAGATACGCCAAAAGCTATATTCTCGCGCACCGAGAGATGCGGGAATAGCGCATATTCTTGAAACAAATACCCGACTCCGCGGCGTTCAGGCGGAATGTTGACGGTCTGCGACCACATGATATGGCCGTCAATCGACATTTCTCCGGCGCATGGCAACTCTAAGCCAGCAATCAAGCGCAAACTGGTCGATTTACCACAGCCCGATGGCCCAAGCAGACAGATAATCTCCCCAGCGCTGGCCGTTAGCGAAATATCATCGACGATTAACGTGCCATCGATCGCACAGGAGACACCATTTAGCTGAAGCATATCAGCCATTTGCCGCCTGTGTTTCACCTTCGCTCTTAACAATATCTTCGTCCAAATCCATTTCGAGTGGCTCTAGCTCCTCGTCATCGCCCAAGGCGTCCTCCTCGGGGTCATTATCTGGATCGGGTTCGGGGATAGAGAAACCGGGTGGCAAGCGACCATCTAGCAAGCCTGCGGCTCTCAGCTCGTCAAGGCCTGGTAAATCTTTGACGGTCTCAAGATCAAAATAGGATAGGAAAAAATCCGTCGTCCCATATGTCACGGGACGGCCCGGCACGCGGCGGCGGCCCCGAATTTTAACCCATTCGGTCTCGAGCAAAACGTCAAGCGTCCCTTTCGAGACGGCCACACCGCGAATATCCTCGATTTCAGCGCGGGTCACGGGCTGGTGATAGGCAATAATTGCCAAGGTTTCGAGTGCCGCCCGCGATAGACGCCGTTGTTGCGTCACTTCTTTTAATAACGACGCAGAGAGGTCTGGCGCCGTCTTGAGCGCATATTTGCCGCCATGATGCACCAAATTAAAGCCGGCATTTTGATATTTCTCGCCGATCAGCGCGAGCAGAGCTTCAATATCACTGCCCTCGGGCAAACGATCGGCGATGCTGCCAATATCAAGGGGTTCGCTGGCGGCAAACAAAACCGCCTCCAATATACGAAGATGCTGACTTATATTCTCTTCCGTCATCCCAAGTCCTGTCTTCCAACGCCTTTAGGCTAAACGAGGCCGCGCCCGCCGGATGCGCACCTCACCAAAATTCTTATCTTGCTGCAATTCGACCCGCCCATCCTTGGCGAACTCCAAGGCCGCTGAGAAACCACTTGCGATATGGCTACGCCGACGCGCCGGCGCGCGGATTTCCGAGACCAAAAGGTCTTCAAGTTTCGACCAGTCGTCGAGCTTGCCAAGCACGCGCTCAAGCCGCATACGTGCCCGCTCAATGCTCAAAATGTCGAGTTTTGGCGGCGTCCAGTCTTTGTAATAGGTTCGCAGGCGGTGCGTTGAATAGGACGACAAAATTTCATACAGCGACGCGTCATATTTGCTGTGGCGCTTGACGCGAATGCCCTCGGGCATGCCATGAAAGAACACATCTCGTCCCAAAAGATTGCGCCCCATAAGTTGCGCCACACATTCGCGCATCGCTTCCAAACGCTGAAGACGGAAGACGAGGCGCGCCGCCATCTCTTCCGCTGATATTTCCTCATCCGTGGTCTCGACGGGCAGTATCAAACGCGACTTCAAATAGGCAAGCCAACTCGCCATCACCAGATAATCGGCAGCAATTTCAATCTTCAATTTCTGCGCTTCGCGGATAAATTCAAGATATTGCTCGGCCAAATTCAAAATCGAAATCTGCCGCAAGTCGACTTTTTGCGTGCGTGCGAGGCTCAGCAAAACATCGAGCGGACCTTCAAAGCCCTCAACGTCAATCTTTAAACTCTGCAAATCGGGTGTGCCATAAGCCACCCCCTCAACAAAGCCATCTGAACTCGGCTGGGAATCAGTCTCTTGCGTTTCCATGGCGGAATTATACCCCGTTGCCTATGAGGGTGAAACGTTGGAGAGCATTTCTCCCCAGAGATTTACATCATCCTGGGTAAGCGCAGGGCCCTTTTTACGACGTTGTTCGCCTATTTTTAGGGCGTTTTGGACGGCTGCAGCTCGCTGTAGTGCGGCCCCAGCCAGCTGCGGCGCATGGGCGGCAACGTCATGCATTTCCGCCAAGTCGCCATTGCAGTGAAGAATGAGATCACAGCCGGCCGCTAGGCTTGCCGCGCTTCGTTCAGCGATCGTACCTGACAAGGCCTGCATCGAGACGTCATCCCCCATCAATAGACCGGTAAAACCAATGTCCTGACGGATAATCGTTTCTATGATATTTGGTGAACACGTACTGACGCGATTGGCGTCGAGCGCGGTAAATAGCAAATGCCCCGTCATCGCAATCAAATTGTGGCGCAAACGCATGAACGGAACAAAATCGCTGGTCTGCATGTCCGCTAAGGTCGCATCCACGTGCGGTAAGCCAATATGACTGTCGACCGCGCCGCGACCGTGCCCAGGAATATGCTTGATAACCGGTAACACCCCGCCCGCCAACAAACCACGGGCAAAAGCTGCTCCCAATTCGGCCACCGTCTCGGGTTGATCTGAAAATGCCCGATTACCAATGATATCAGAGGTCTCGGGGCGGCTGACATCGAGACAGGGCGCGCAATCAATATTAATTTCAAACTGCATGAGGTCGTCGGCCATAATCCGGCCGCCTAGCTCAGCTGCCCGCAAACCGCCTTCGGCATTGCGCTGGTACAGCTGACCATAATAGGCCGCCGGAGGATGGGTTCGAACCAATGGTGGTTGCAATCGCGCCACCCGCCCGCCTTCTTGATCAATTAAAATCGGGAACGAAATATCACCTGAAATAGACTTTATTTCATTAATAAGTTCAGATAGTTGTGTATGACTTTGAATATTGCGTGCGAACAGAATAACGCCCCAGGGGCGATGCTTCAGCAAAAACTGCCGCTCGTCCGATGTGAGCGCCACGCCGGAAACGCCGCAGATGAAAGCGTAACGCTGATCAAGTTGGCTCATTCTTAACCAAACAATCCTGCCCTGCATTTTTCAGAGACGCACAGAATTCAATGGCATCGCCACGATTTTCGAACCCGCCAATATTAACCCGATAAAATATACCTTTCGGGCCGAGATCGATACGCAAGATGAGCGGATCGCGACCGCTTAACAGTTGCGGATATTTCTTTTGCATATCGCCGAAAGTCGAGCGCGCCAGTGCGCGACTGCGCGTTGCCGCCACTTGAACCATAAAGCGTTCGCGCATCAAGGCATCGGCATCAGGTTTCGGGGCCGGTTTACTCTCTGACATTTTTTCAGTAGCTGGTGGCGCGGCCATAGGCTCGGTTACCGGCTCAGTCGCTGCGACGCCAGCCACCGACGCATTCGACCCCGCATCCGGTTTTGAGCTAGGAGCCCCAGCTCCTGCCTTCGGCGGCTCCGTCATCGGCATCGCCCCCGGCACGCCCGGAACAGCTTCTTTCGCAACTTTTGGCGCTGTTTCAGCTGGTTTGGCGTCACTCTGCATCAGGCTTTCGCGGGCGCCGTTATTGCTATCTGGTTTGCCCTGCGCAATGCCATAAATCGCCAAATCTTGGGGTGGCGCCTGCGCCTCGCCAGCGACTTCGGGGGTTACGCGGATCGGCCCTGGATCAGCAGCAATCAGCGGCGGATTGCTGTTTTGCCCGTCCTCAAGACCGCGCTGATAAGCATAAAAATACAAAGCTGCGGCAAGCCCAGTCACCGCAACAGCTGACAGGCTGATTAGACCAAGTTTCATAAATGATCCGGTTGTGCGTTGTGTTGAATAAAGCGGCCGACCAGCCTCTAAATCCGCGTCGTAATCATTTTGACCGTTATTTGCCAGAGGGTTATTTACCATTTTTCTCTTCTCCGAGGCTCACGCGAAAACATTACATTTCGTCGAGAGCGTCAACACCGATTATGTCGAGGCAGTTGGAAATTGTCAAAGCCGTTGCCCGCAATAGCGCCAGCCGCGACCGCGTTAAGGCTTTATCGTCCTCGACGATAAAGCGTAAGGTGGCATCATCCTTACCGAGGTTCCACAAAGCATGAAACGCCGCCGCCAGATCTTGAGCAAAAAATACCAAACGATGCGGCTCAAGCGCATCTGCCGCCGCTTCTAACGTTCGTGGGAAAGTTGCCAAAAGCTTGATCAAGGATAATTCTGCCTCCGCCGTTAAAGCGCTTAGATCGGCAGTCGCCAGCCCCGCGTCATCTAGCCCAGAAAGACCAACGGCTTCAGCATTGCGTAACACAGAACAGATTCGAGCATGGGCATATTGCACATAGAAAACCGGATTATCGCGGCTTTGCTGTTTTACCAGCGTAAAATCGAAATCCAGAGGCGCGTCGTTTTTCCGCGTCAGCATCATAAAACGAACGGCGT
>JAYODZ010000029.1:5288-11429 GCA_038106515.1 Rhodobiaceae bacterium | reverse complement strand
GGGTTACAAAATCGCCGGCACGCTTCGACATTTTCACCGGCTGTCCATCGCGCTGCAATTTCACCATCTGGCAAACTTTGACGTCGAGCTGCGCTTGTTCATCGGTGATCGCGCGCACCGCCGCCGTCATACGCTTGATATAGCCAGCATGATCCGCACCCCAGACATTAATCATACGCGCGAAGCCACGGCGAAACTTATCCAAATGGCACGCAATATCGGGGGCGAAATAAGTCCAACTGCCATCGGCTTTCTTCAAAGCGCGGTCGCTATCATCACCAAAGGCGCTTGATTTAAACAATGTTTGCGGCGCGGCTTCCCAGTCGGGTGGCGGCTCCGTACCCTTTGGTGGCTCCAATGTACCTACATAGACCAATCCTCGCTTTTCGAGTTCAGCGAGCGCTGCATCAACAGCGCCGCTCTGGTGCAAGGACAGCTCGGATAAAAAATGATCGTGAGCGACACCCAAAGCCGCCAAATCATCCCTGATCATCGCCATCATCATCGGCACAGCGACAGACTTCGCGATCGCAATTTGCCCATCTTCGTCAGCAGCCGCCATCTCCGCCTGATGCATTGACGCCAAAGCTTCACCCACAGGGATCAGATAATCTCCCGGATAGAGACCTTCGGGAATTTCGCCAATCTCCTCGCCTTGTGCTTCACGCATCCGTAGCAAAGCCGAGCGGGCCAAAACCTCAATCTGGCCGCCGGCATCATTGATGTAATATTCCTTGGTAACATCGTAACCCGCAGCCGCCAAAAGACCCGCCAGCGCATCGCCGACAACTGCGCCGCGCGCATGCCCAACATGCATCGGTCCCGTCGGGTTCGCTGATACATATTCAAGATTGATCTTCTCGCCAGCACCGACCTTAGAGCGTCCATAGCCTGCCCCTGCGGTCAAGACATGGCCAACCGCATCGTGCCAAATTTTCGTCGTTAACCTGATGTTAATAAACCCCGGGCCAGCAATCTCGACGCTTTCAACATCGGTGTCTTGCGCCAAACGATCGGCGATCACGCCGGCGACATCGCGTGGCGACATCGATGCCGGCTTGGCCAGTACCATGGCGATATTTGTAGCAAGATCGCCATGCGAAGGATCGCGCGGTGGCTCGACCGTAATGCGCGAAGTTTCAAGCCCGCTCGGGATCTGCCCAGCGTCTTGCGCGCTCTGTAAATGGCTCAGCAACCGCTGCGTAAAGTCACTAAAAATATTCATACTTGGCCTCTACACACTGCCTAGGCGAGTTCGTCGACAATATCAAATAGACGACGATATTCAGCGATCGCAAAGCGGTCGGTCATACCAGCCACATAATCGCAAACATAGCGGGCTCGCTCTGCCTCGCTAAAGTCAGCACAGCGCACAGCCCAATCGTCGGGCATCAGGCTTGGCTCCGCAAGCAACAGCCCAAAAAGATCGCGAACCAAGCGTTTGGCCTTACTCATCGATCGATTGACCGTGAAGTGCTTATACATGCGTTGGCGCAGGAACTGTTTAATCTCGAGATTTTGCTGTTCCATTTCGGACGAAAAACTAGCAATCGCCCTATCCAAACCTCGGATATCGTCGACGCTTTCGGGACGAAATTTCTCAAGCCGTTTTTGCGTCTCCGAAACGAGGTCAAAAATCATTCGCGAGATCATGCGTCGAATAGCTTCATGGCGTATGCGTTTGGGATCGGCGTCGGCATGGTGCTGTAATAAATCTGTTAAAATATCGCCGATAACAGGCAAGGCGGTCAGCTCCTCCAAGGTAAAAAGACCAGCCCGCAAGCCATCATCAATATCGTGATTATTGTAAGCAATGTCGTCGGCCAAAGCGGCAATTTGCGCCTCGGCGCTAGGCCAGCCGTCTAGTTGCAGATCCTGTTGCTCGGCATGCACTCGGATGGCATAGGGCAAAGCCGACATGTCGGTACCAGACTTCAGTAACGGCCCATTATGTTTAACAACGCCTTCGAGGCTCTCCCAAGTTAAATTTAAGCCGTCAAAAGCCAAATAACGCTGCTCGAGGCGCGTAACAATCCGCAAAGTCTGAGCATTGTGGTCGAAGCCGCCATATGGCGACATTGCTTCATGCAAAGCATCTTCGCCGGCATGACCGAAGGGCGTATGCCCCAAATCATGGGCGAGCGCTAGAGTTTCTGCTAAATCTTCGTCCAATTTAAGCTCACGCGCCACCGAACGGGCAATTTGTGCCACTTCCAGCGAATGGGTGAGCCGCGTACGATAGCTATCGCCAACATGGGCGACGAAAACTTGCGTTTTGTGCTTCAACCGCCGAAACGCACTGCAATGCACAATGCGGTCGCGATCGCGCTGAAAAGCGGAGCGGGTCCGGCTCTCCGGCTCGATATGTAACCGCCCCTTGGATTGGGATGCGTTGCTCGCGTAACTGGCCAATGAAGTGTGAAACATCTGTTATCACTCCTAATGCCCCTCGATAACATTTACCGTCCAACTTGAAAAGCCGCTCGATAAAGACTATCTCTGTATCATGAGCCAAGTTTCTGTGAGCGCGCGTGCCGCCCAACAAATTGAAAAAATACTTGCCAGCGAGGCAGCTGGATCCATGCTGCGCATATCGGTGCTGGGCGGCGGTTGTTCTGGCTTTCAATATAGCTTCTCGATCGATGATCGGCAGATGGATGATGACATCGTAATCGAGCGCGACGGCATCAAAGTCTTGGTCGACCCAATGTCAGTAACCTATATGGACGGCAGTGAAATTGACTGGGTCGACGACCTGATCGGCTCCGCTTTCAAAATCCATAACCCCCAAGCTACGGCATCTTGTGGCTGTGGCACGTCTTTTTCCATTTAAGCATGCTGATCGCAACATGGAATGTGAACTCGGTCAAAGCGCGACTTGGCCATGTCGTCGATTATCTCGTAGAGGCTAAGCCCGACATTCTCTGCCTTCAGGAGCTGAAATGTCTCGACGAGATGTTTCCACGCTCCGAGATTGAGGATACGGGGTATAATGTCGTAACCCATGGGCAAAAAACGTATAACGGCGTCGCTATCCTATCACGTTTTCCAATCGAGGATGTGGCACGCGGACTGCCACATTTTGAGGATACCCAAAGCCGCTATATTGAAGCCGTAATTTCAAACGGCGATTTCACCTGCCGCGTCGCTTCGATTTATTTGCCAAACGGCAATCCGGTTGAAGATGGCAATAGTGAGAAATATCGATATAAGCTCGCCTTCATGGAGGCTTTGCAGGCACACGCGAAAACGCTGCTCGAGTTGGAAGAAGTTTCCGTCTTGTCCGGCGACTATAACGTCATTCCCAACGCCATCGACTGCTATGCCCCTGAGGCTTGGCGCGACGACGCCTTGTTTCGTGACGACACGCGCGCCGCCTTTCGACGCCTTAAAAACCTAGGCTTAAGCGACGCTTACGAGTTACTCAACCCGCTGGGCGAGGACAGCTATAGCTTTTGGGATTACCAAGCCGGCGCATTTCAGAAAAACAATGGCATTCGCATCGATCACCATCTTCTCAGCCCGCAGGCTGTCGATCGGCTGAAAGCAGCACGCATCGATAAGCACATGCGCGACCGCGAAAAACCCTCCGACCACGTGCCCGTGGTTATCGAACTAGAACCTTAAATATCGGCATATTGCCGTTTTTCAGCCTTGCCGCCTGGGTGGGTAACGGCGCCGCGACGCGCCGAGCCAACGGTTTGTGCATATTTCCACAACGTGCCAGAGGAGAAATCTGTCTCGCGCGGTTGCCAGTTTTTCCGCCGTTCGTCGAGTACCGCTTGATCGACCATCAGGTCAAGTGTGCCGGCTTGCGCATCGATTTTAATAATATCGCCATCCTCTATCAGAGCAATCGGCCCACCTTCAGCGGCTTCTGGCCCAACATGGCCAATACAGAAGCCGCGCGTTGCGCCCGAAAACCGGCCATCGGTAATCAGGGCCACTTTGTCGCCATTGCCTTGGCCATAAATCGCCGCCGTTGTCGACAGCATTTCACGCATACCAGGGCCGCCCTTCGGGCCTTCATAACGAATGACGATGACGTCACCAGCTTCGTAATCTCCGCGCTCAACGGCGGCAAAGGCCAGCTCCTCGCAATCGAAGCAACGCGCCCGCCCTTCAAATTGTAATTTGGTCATGCCGGCAACTTTTACAATCGCGCCATCGGGAGCCAACGACCCCTTGAGGCCAACAACCCCACCCGTTGGGCTGAGGGGATTGGTCACCGGATAAATAACTTTTTGATCAGTGTTGAATTTGATAGCGGCCAAATTATCAGCCAAGGATTGCCCAGTAACCGTCAAGCAGTCGCCGTGTAAGTAACCACCGTCGAGAAGCGTCTTCAGCAGCATTGGCACGCCGCCCGCTTCATACATATCTTTGGCAACATAATTACCGCCTGGTTTTAAATCGGCGATATAAGGCGTTTTTTTGAAAATCTCGGCGACTTCCATCAAGTCGAAATCAATACCTGCTTCATGGGCGATTGCTGGCAAATGCAGCCCACCATTGGTCGAGCCACCCGTCGCAGCGACCACCACGGCAGCATTTTCAAGGGCTTTGCGCGTCACGATATCACGTGGCCGCGTGTTTTTCCGCACCAGATCCATTACCGCCCGCCCCGACGCTTCGGCATAGGCATCACGGCTCTCATAAGGCGCTGGCGCCCCAGCCGAATTTGGTAAGGCCAGACCAATCGCCTCGGATACACAGGCCATGGTGTTGGCAGTGAATTGACCGCCGCAGGCTCCCGCACTGGGGCAAGCGACGCATTCAAGATCGTGTAAGTCGTGATCCGACATTGATCCCGCGGCGTGCTGACCAACAGCTTCAAAAACATCCAAAACCGTCACATCTTTACCGCGGAACTCGCCCGGCATAATCGAGCCGCCATACATGAACACACTCGGCACATTTAACCGCAACATCGCCATCATCAAACCCGGAAGCGACTTATCGCAACCAGCCAAGCCGACCATGGCATCATAGCAATGGCCGCGCATGGTCAGCTCGACGCTATCGGCAATAACTTCGCGCGAAACCAAGGACGACTTCATGCCCTCGTGCCCCATGGCAATCCCATCGGTTACGGTAATGGTACAAAACTCACGCGGCGTGCCATGCGCAGCTTTCACCCCCGCCTTGGCCGCTTGCGCCTGCCGCATCAGAGCGATGTTACACGGTGCGGCCTCATTCCAGCACGAGACCACCCCGACGAAAGGTTGGTTAATTTCGGTTTCCGTCATGCCCATCGCATAATAATAGGAACGGTGCGGCGCCCGCTCGGGTCCGATGGACACATGCCGGCTGGGTAGTTTTGATTTATCAAATTCAGTCATTTCAATCTCTTCGCTTGTTCTCACCGCGTCGGGCTGGTTTACTGACCTTTAGCACATGGTATCGGGTTAGCGCGAGACTAATTCTGAGGGAATTTTATGACAGGGCTTCTTCTGTTTTTGGCGGGCGTACTCGGTGGCGCCATGAACAGCCTCGCAGGCGGTGGCAGCACGCCGACTTATGCGGCTCTGGTTTTTATTGGTGTTCCCCCGATCAGCGCCATTGCGACCAATACACTAGCGGTCATCCCTGGTTATATTAGCGGTCTGCTCGGCTTCCGTCCAGATTGGCGCCCTCTATTCGGCGCATTGGTTTGGCAAGTGCCTTTGGCCATTATTGGCGGCCTTGTTGGCGCTAAGCTTCTGCTGGCCACGCCAGAAAATCTGTTTCGAGCTCTGGTGCCGTGGCTCCTGCTCTTCGCGACTGTCGTATTCTATGCGGCGCCGCAAAATCGGAAGCTAAAGGCAAGAGTCAGCTTGGTTTTAGCGCCTGTCATTCTGCTCGTTATCTTTACCTATGGCGGATATTTTGGCGCTGGACTTGGAATTATCATGCTCGCCACCTTGTCGCTTCTGGGCTTCGATCAGATTGCCAAAATGAACGGCGTCAAATTAATTTTCTCGATCGCCAACGCAGTGGCAGCGGCAACGCTGTTCATCCAAGCCGATATGATCGACTGGCAAGCCTGGATTATCCTCGTGTTGGGGCTGATTGTGGGAGCCTATAGCGCCGCGCGGCTAGCGCTTCGCCTCTCGCAAAAGACACTGCGTCTGATCATCACTGGCATTTCGCTCTCGGTGA
>JAYODZ010000029.1:0-5228 GCA_038106515.1 Rhodobiaceae bacterium | reverse complement strand
CCTATTTCTTTATTGATTATTATGTTTTAGCGGGTAGCGGCTAATTCAGCCGCTCCAAGCCAGCAGCCAATTTTGCACGTTGTTCTTGTTCTTGCGCCAAACGCGCTTGATTTTCAGCAATCACCTGCTCGGGTGCCTTGCTAAGAAACTCCTTATTCTCGAGCTTAGCGCTAAATTTCTTAATTTCCTTATCGAGCTTCTCGATCTCTTTTTGCAAGCGCGCACGCTCGGCGTCAATATCAATGTGACCCGCCAATGGCAAAGCCATGGTTTGGCCTTGATAAACAAATTGGATACTCCCAGTGGCCACGTCGCGCACGGCTTGCGTTGTCTCAAGCCGCGCCAAGCGTTGCAATGCATCCGCTTGCCGGGCAATGCGAGCCAACAAATCAGCATCGCCCTGCACCAAATCGAGGGTTAACTTCGCACCCGCAGGTATGTTCATTTCCGATCGCACCGATCGGATTTCCGTAACTAAGCCAATCAACCACTCAATTTCGCCATCTGCCTCAGCGTCGATCAATTCGGCTGCAAAACACGGCCATTCCTGCTGCATGATAAAGCCGTTATCAGCCTCCAGCGATGCCCAGATTTCTTCCGTCACAAACGGCATAATTGGATGCAAGAGTTTAATGGCTTGGGTTAAGGCCCAACGCGCGGCACGTTGCGTTTCATCGCGATCATCAGCGTCCGATTGGAAAACAGGTTTGGCGAGCTCAACATACCAATCACAAAAACTCCGCCAAATAAAATGGTAAATCGCGTGCGCAGCGTCGTTAAATCTGAAGGCCTCAAGCGCACGGGTCACCGCCTCTTGCGCCCTTACAACCTCCCCCACCAACCATTTATTGAGGGCCGTCGACGCCTGCGACGGGTCGAAGCCAGCACGATTGTCGAAACAGCCATTCATCTCGCAAAAGCGTGCCGCATTCCAAAGCTTGGTGCCGAAATTGCGATAACCTTCGACGCGAGATTCAGACAATTTAACATCTCGACCCATGGCAGCCTGTGCGGTCAAGGTAAAGCGTAATGAGTCAGCGCCATATTTATCAATCAAATCCAGAGGGTCGATAACATTTCCCTTGGACTTCGACATTTTGGCGCCTTTTTCGTCGCGCACCAGCGCGTGTATGTACACCGTCTCAAACGGGACATCCTGCATAAAATGCTGCCCCATCATCATCATCCGTGCGACCCAGAAAAAGATAATATCAAAGCCCGTTATCAACACCGAGGTCGGGTAATAGCGCGCCAAGGCGGGATCGCTATCTTGCGGCCATCCCAAAGTTGAAAACGGCCACAGCGCCGACGAGAACCATGTGTCCAAAACATCTGGGTCGCGCTGCAGCGCGACCGCCTCACCATAATGCGTCTGCGCTTTGGCTAGCGCTTGCGCCTCGGTCTCGGCAACAAAGACTGCCATATCGGGGCCGTACCAAGCTGGAATTTGGTGCCCCCACCATAACTGCCGCGAGATACACCAGGGCTGAATATTCCGCATCCATTCAAAATAGGTTTTGCTCCAATTCTCTGGAACAAACTTGGTTTTGCCGCTTTCAACCGCCGCAATCGCCGGTTTCGCTAATGTCGCCGCGTCCACATACCATTGATCCGTGAGCCAAGGTTCGATGACTTGATCGGAGCGATCTCCATAGGGCACCATATGGGTGTGCGGATCGATTTTCGCCAAAAATCCCAAGCTTTCCATCGTTGCAACAATTTTCTTGCGCGCATCAAACCGATCCAGCCCTTGCCATTGCTCTTTCTCCGGCATACCGGCGAAGGCGTCGTCAGATAGGTCAATGCAACCATCCATATCGAGCATGTTAATCGCCGCTAGATCGTTGCGACGACCGACCTCGAAGTCATTGAAATCATGCGCCGGGGTAATTTTCACCGCCCCCGAGCCCTGCTCTGGATCGGCATAGCTATCGCCAACGATAGGGATTTCGCGACCGACAATTGGCAAGCGTACAGTTTTGCCAATCAAATGCTGGTAGCGTTCATCGTCGGGATGCACTGCAACGCCGCTATCGCCGAGCATCGTCTCGGGGCGCGTGGTCGCGACGGTAATTTTACCACTTCCGTCCGACAGTGGATAATCGAAATGCCACAGATGGCTATCGACTTCCTTCTGTACCACTTCCAAATCGGAGATCGCCGTTAGCAAACCTGGGTCCCAGTTGACCAAACGTTTATCTTTATAGATGAGCCCTTGCTCATATAAAGAGACAAAGACTTTCAGCACCGCGTCGGAAAGCCCATCATCCATGGTGAACCGTTCACGGCTCCAGTCGCAAGAAGCGCCAAGGCGCCGCAATTGCCGCGTAATCGTCGAGCCGCTCTCTTCTTTCCATTGCCAAACGCGATCGACAAAAGCCTCGCGTCCGAGATCGCGGCGCGACGGTTCGCCATTGGCCGCTAATTGCCGCTCGACAACCATTTGCGTGGCAATGCCGGCATGATCCGTGCCGGGTTGCCACAGAACATCGCGCCCGCGCATGCGTTCAAAGCGGCATAAAATATCCTGTAGACAGTTGTTAAGGGCATGCCCCATGTGCAGGCTACCCGTCACATTGGGGGGCGGAATAACAATCGAAAAAGGGGCACCATCATTACGGCCAGCGGCAAAACAGCCTGACGTTTCCCAAGCCTCATACAGCCGCGCTTCAAGCGCCGCAGGATCGTAGGTTTTTTCGAGTTTACTATCAGACATGCGAACCGCCAGACTCTTTGAGCTTTGTTAGCGTTTTGCTACACCACCGCTATAGGCTATTCAAGCCCTAAGCATTGAAATCATCCCGCTTGCGCAATTCTTCTTGCACCGCTTCGCGAACAATCCGCTCCATATTATGAGCGATCCATTGCGCGGCCATCGGCTGGACAATGGCCGCAATCGTCGCTTCTAAAATGGTTTGTGAAGGCTGTGGCCTCTGCGGTGCCGCTTCCCCGTCCCGCCCCAGATCGCTCGCGAGCAAGGCTTTGGTTTCTTCGCGCATAATCCGTTGAATGGCTTCGAGCGCTTCCGATGTTTGGTTTTTTTTATCCATGACCGCCCCTTAAACAAACTGTTTCAGGCGTCAGTCTACCGCAATACCTGCCGGAACGAAACTAGCTTGCAAGCGACCAATACTGGCCAGCAATCCATAAGCCGCGACAAATTGATTGCGTTCGGCAGTGATTAAATCCACCCGCGCATCGAGCAGATCTTGCTCGGCATCTAGAACATCAAGCGTGGTGCGTGTTCCTAAGCTATTTTCCTGCCGCACACCTTCAAGCGCAATCTCAGAAGCCTTTATTTGCTCCTGCCGCGCTGCAATCACAGCCGTCGCCGATAGATAACTATGCCACGCAACAACCACCTTCTCATCGACTGAACTTGAAGCTGCATGCACGGACTGCGCCAGCGCATCGGCAGCGTAACGTGCCGCCGACACTTTGGCGAAGTTTCGACCGCCGGTAAAAATCGGCACCGTGACCGTGGCGCTGACATCATAAGCCACACCTTCTTCGCGCTGCAGACCCGGAACGGGGGTTTTATTGTCGTAGCGCGTATATGTTCCCACGACCGAGACTTGCGGCAGAGCCGAGCCGATTTCACTATAGGCCGTTAATTGCGCCCCGCGCGCTCCTTCGCGCGCCGCATTTAAAATCGGGCTTTCACTGCGGGCAATCGATACCGCGTCTTCAACCGATTCCGGCAATTGCGGGATGACGCCATCATTCACCAGGTTTTCAGCCTCAACACCGACGACCCGAAGATAGCTCGCATACGAAGCACGCAAATCCGTTTGCGCCGCAATCAGTTGCGATCGCGCGCCAGCAAAGCGCGCTTCGCTTTGCGCCACATCTGTGCGGGTGACCACGCCGACTTCAAAGCGGTCACGTACCGCCTCCAATTGCTTTTGCAGCACCTCGAGATTTTTCTCATTAACGGCCAACACACCTTCATCGCGCAACACATCCAAATGTGCGGTTATGGCTGCCAAGAGAACATTTTGTTCGGTACTTTGTTGGCTGTAGCGCTGCGCCCGAACACCGGCCCGCGCGCTGCGGAACGCGTTTAGATTTTTACCGCTGGTAAACACATCATAGGTAACGCGCAAGCCATAGGCATCGTCTTCGTTTTGATTCCAAGTTTCACCCGGGTCATCCTCGCCGGTTTTATGATAATAACCCGTCGCGTAAGCTGTTACCTGCGGCAACATTGTTGAAAAACTTATGAACTGACTACGGTGACGGGCTTTATATTCAGCCTTCGCTGCCGCCAGCTCGGGGTTATTATCGATGGCGAGACCAACGCTATCATGCAACCCGCGCACGGTAATTGCTGTCTCACGCGACGTTGTGGCTTCCTGTTCCGAAGCACCGGCAAAGCTTACAGACAGGGCCAAAAATGCCCCGACCAGACGGGAGGTTTTGAGTTTTTGGGTCATGGCCTATTAAACGCTCTAAAATTCAAATTCCGGCACTTTATCGAAGGCCCCTATTTGTGGCGCCGCGAGGACGGCTCCGGTGCGGCGTAATAACTTGTCGCCGCGACGGGTTACCACCGTCAAGCGCGGCGCGCCATCGCTCACCGCGACACAGACCAAACGACCCCCCTCAGCCAATTGGCTCGTCAAACCTTCGGGAATGATCTCGATTTCGCCGTTGATAAAAATAACGTCAAACGGACCTTGCTTGGCCTGCCCCTCGGTCAGCGAACCATTGACCGTGGCAACATTATCGATGCCAGCTGACGATAAAATTTCAGCGCCCTTATCGGCAAAAGTTTGCTCTTCTTCGACCGCAATCACTGTCATTGCGAGGCGAGACAGAACCGCTGCGCTATACCCCGTCCCGCCAGCGATATCGAGAACCAAGTCAGATTTCTCGACCTTGGCCGCCTCTGCCATTAAAGCAAAACTATGCGGCATCAGCAGATCGCGACGGGCGGCATCAGCCTGCATCACCAACGGGCAATCGGCATAAGCGATATCATGCAGGGCGGGCGCCAAAAATGCTTCACGTTTTACGGCCATAATCGCACGGCATAAACGTTCATCACGCACGCCGCCCGGCTTCAACTGGCACTCGACCATGTTGTAGCGCGCTTGCTCCATGTTCATCTCTTTGCGTTTCGCCTTGGCTACCATGAAACTTCTCCCCGACACTCAGCTAAGGCTATATACGACCAACTGGGCTTAAAAACAATGTCTTGAAGCCGCAACGAGGCGACAAATCAT
>JAYODZ010000174.1:0-2829 GCA_038106515.1 Rhodobiaceae bacterium | reverse complement strand
TTTCGTAAACTCCTCTTAGCAACTGCCAATGACGTACGCGTGCTATTGGTGAAATTAGCGGACCGTCTTCACAACATGCGGACCTTGCATTTTATTTCAACGCCGGAAAAACGGCAGCGAATTGCCCAGGAAACGATGGATATTTATGCGCCGCTCGCGGGTCGCATGGGGATGCAAAATTTCCGTGATGAATACGAGGATTTGGCATTTAAAGAGCTAAACCCAGAGGCGCGCGATTTGGTGTTAAATCGGCTCGATGAGTTGGACGCCACTAAGGGCGCAATGCTTGAAGATATTGCTTATGAATTCCGTAACACGCTGATGCAAGACGGCGTCTCGGCGCGGGTCAATGGACGCCGCAAACGGCCATTTTCGATCTGGCGGAAAATGCAGAACAAGTCGATCTCGCTCGAACAATTATCGGATATTTATGGTTACCGCGTGATCGTGAATAGCGAAGATGATTGTTATCGCGCGCTTGGCGTCTTGCATCGTAATTATCGAATGGTGCCTGGCCGATTTAAAGATTATATCTCCATGCCGAAGCTCAATAATTATCGCTCGATCCATACGACGGTCATTGGCCCCAATAAGCAACGCGTCGAAATCCAAATTCGGACGGAAGAGATGCACCTGATTGCTGAGAGTGGGGTGGCCGCGCATTGGAGCTATAAGGAAATGGGTGGCAAAAAAGGCCCGCTCAACCAGCGTGAGCTGAAACCGTTCAACTGGCTTCATGACATGATCGACCAATTGAAGGCAGGGGCCAGCGCCGAGGAGTTTATGGAAAACACGCGGCTCGAATTATTCACCGATCAGGTTTTCTGCTTTACCCCAAAAGGGCGGTTGATTGCTTTACCGCTGGGGGCGACGGTGCTTGACTTTGCCTATGCGGTGCATACGGAAGTTGGCAATAGCTGTTCGGGTGCTCGCATTAATGGCCGCCAAATGCCGCTTAGGACGCCGCTGAAAAACGGCGATGAAATCGAGATCATCAGGGCCGACAAAATCGTTGCGCGCCCAATTTGGTTGCAGAATGTGGTGACGGGAAAAGCCCGCGCCGCGATCAGGCAAATTCTCCGCGATCGCGAGGAAGCTGATTTTGCTATGCTTGGTGAGAACTTGGTTAAGACCTTATTTGCCAGTAAGGATGTTGAGTTTAAGCGCGAGATTATTGAACGTGCCGTTGGTCTCTTAAAATATTCAGGCTTGTCGCATCTCTATGCCGATGTCGGACGCGGCCGACTGGCGGCGGCGGATCTTTTATCGATGGTGCTTCCCCAAAGCGCCAGCGCTGGCTTGGCGCAATCGGTGCTCGATACGGCGCGGCGGGCTTTTACGCGCGGTAAAAAACGTAAATCCACCCATGCTGTTCCGGTGAGCCATGTCACCCCAGGAACAGCCATGGTGATTGCCGAGGGATGTTTTCCTCTTCCAGGTGATAGCATAGTCGGCATTCTGACCACGGATAAGGGTTTGGTAATTTATCCCGCAGAAGCCCCCGAATTAGAGGAATATGAAAACGATACAGACCGTTGGGTAGCAATGCGCTGGCAGGTTGAGCCTGAATCAAATGCGCGCTTCGACGCACGTCTGCAAGTGACCATTGTTAACAAGGCGGGTACTTTGGGCGTGATCGCGCAAACCATTGCCGATTTTGATGCTAATATTACCAATCTCAAGCTATGGCAGCGTGATGACGATTTCTATGATCTGTCGCTCGATATTCAAGTTGAAAATGTTGAGCACAATAAAAAAATTATGAGCGCTTTGCGTGGGAGTAGCGTAGTCTCGCGCGTAGAACGAATTGTTGTACAGAAGAAAGAGTCTCATGGATCAAAAAGCGGTTCTTAAGGAGTTTCGGCAAGCCGGTGCGCTGCTGGACGGACATTTCATTTTATCGTCTGGCATGCATAGCCGACAATATTTGCAATGCGCCCGAGTTTTGATGGATCCAAAGCGCGGCGCTAAATTGGCTCGCGCCCTAGCCATCAAAGTGCGGGAAGCATTTAGTGATAAAATTGACTGTGTCGTTTCGCCTGCCATGGGTGGCGTAATTATTGGTCATGAGATGGGGCGCCAACTCGGTGTGCCGGCAATGTTTCTCGAGCGGGTTGACGGCAGCTTTACTTTACGCCGCGGCTTTGATCTTTCGGCCAAGCCGCGTGTGTTGATGGTGGAGGATATTGTCACGACCGGATTGTCGTCGCGTGAGGCCATCGCCGCCATTCAAACGCATGGCGGACGCGTGACGGGGGCGGCTTGTTTGATCGATCGCTCCAACGGCAAAGCAAAACTCGGTAAGAAGTTGATCGCCCTGACGCAATTTGAAATTGAAACATTTGCCGCCAACGCGATACCCGCCGACTTAAAAGGAATTCCCGCCGTTAAACCCGGTAGCCGAGGCTTGGTCTAGTTTTATGTTTCGGCGCCGTTCCCCGCTGACATTTTTGCAGAAGACGCGCCAATATATCTGGCCGCGCAATGGCTGGGTTCGCGCTTTTAAATATACATGGCAGAGATTGCTCCGGTTAGATGGCTCGGCCGAGGCCATTGCGATGGGGCTGGCTGTTGGGGCTTTCGTTTCGGCGTCACCCTTTTTGGGATTGCATTTTGTATTATCTGGTCTGATTGCGTGGCTTGTCGGCGGAAATATTATTGCGTCAGCGGTTGGCACGTGGGTAGGGAACCCGATTACGTTCCCGTTTATTTGGCTGGCCACCTTTCGTATTGGCCATGCTCTCTTGGGTACATCGGGCTCGCATAATTTATCGCATGGTCTTTCTTTTTCGAGGCTGATCGAGAAGCCGCTCGAATTGTTATACACCG
>JAYODZ010000173.1:0-2841 GCA_038106515.1 Rhodobiaceae bacterium | reverse complement strand
ATCAAGCGAAGGTATATATTCGATCGGGCAATGGCGGTGCCGGATCAGTCAGCTTTCGGCGCGAAAAATTTGTCGAGTTTGGTGGCCCCGATGGTGGCGATGGTGGCCGAGGCGGTGATGTTATTGCCGAATGTGTTGATGGCCTCAACACTTTGATCGACTACCGCTATCAACAGCATTTCAAGGCCGGCACGGGTGAACACGGCATGGGCCGCAACCGCTCGGGCAAGGGAGGAAGCGATAAAATTTTGCTGGTCCCTGTCGGGACGCAAATATTTGCCGAAGACAATGAAACTCTGATTTGTGACATGACCGAGGTTGGACAATCCATTGTACTGGCGCAAGGCGGCAATGGCGGCTTCGGCAATGCGCATTTTAAAGGGCCGGTAAACCGCGCGCCGCGTCATGCTAATCCCGGCCTCGAGGGCAAAGAAGCCTGGATTTGGTTGCGGCTTAAATTGATCGCCGATGTCGGACTGGTGGGGCTTCCCAATGCTGGTAAGTCCACCTTTCTGGCGCGTGTGACGCGCGCAAAGCCGAAAATTGCTGACTACCCTTTTACAACCTTACACCCCAATCTTGGGGTTGCGGCAGCGCGCGGACATGAATTTGTTATCGCCGATATTCCTGGTCTTATCGCTGGCGCCAGTGAAGGGGCTGGCCTTGGCCACCGCTTCCTCGGCCATGTCGAGCGCTGCGCTTTTATTTTGCATTTGGTCGACGCGACGCAAGACAATGTAACAGACGCCTATACCACCATCCGGCGTGAGCTGGCGGCGTATGATGCAAATCTGGCGCAAAAGCAAGAGCTAATTGTTCTTAGCAAGGCCGACAGCGTGGACGAAGAAGAACTCCTCAGCAAGCAAGCCGATCTCGAGCAAGTCGCCGGCCAAGCCGTGCGCCTGATATCATCAGTCAGCGGCCTTGGTGTTGATAATCTGCTCGACCGCATTTTAAGCCGGCTCGATGTTAAGGCCGCCACCCACGAAGAGGAGGCGACCGCATGGCATCCCTAACGGCTTCTGCTAACGCCGTCACCGCGGCGCAGCGTTTGGTTATTAAAATCGGTTCGGCGCTGTTGATCAAAGACGGTAAGTTAAATGCCACTTGGGTCAGCTCGCTGGTTGCTGATATCGCCGCCTGCAAAGCGCGTGGGCAAGAGGTTATTGTCGTCTCAAGCGGAGCGGTGGCGCTAGGTCGCGCCGCCCTCAATGTCGGCAGCAAAAGCCTGACCTTAGAAGAAAGCCAAGCCGCGGCCGCCGCCGGGCAAATTGCGCTGGCCCATGGTTGGCAGGCGCGGCTGGCCGAGCAAGATCTCAAAGCCGCGCAAGTCTTATTGACGATTGAAGATACCGAAACGCGACGGCGCTATTTAAATGCGCGGGCCACCCTTAATACATTATTGCGGCTCGGCGCTGTGCCGATCATTAATGAAAATGATACGGTGGCGACGCAAGAGCTCCGCTATGGCGATAATGATCGCTTGGCCGCGCGGGTCGCTAGCATGGTTAGCGCCGATTGCCTCATCTTATTTTCCGATATTGACGGTCTTTATCGGGTGGCACCGAAAGCCGGGGCACAACTCAATCCCGACGACCATATTGCGGAGATCGATGATATTTCCCCTGACATTCTCGCCATGGCGGGCGAAGCTGGGTCACCGCATGGCAGCGGCGGCATGAAAACAAAACTCGAAGCGGCGCGCATCGCCAGCGACGGCGGTTGCCATATGGTGCTCACCACTGGCCATCCACAGAACCCGCTGACACGACTCCTCGAAGGCGGGCGGGCGACTTTCTTCCGCGCGCCCAGTAACGCGCAATCGGCACGTAAGGCATGGATTTCAGGCGCTTTAACGCCGGCCGGCCACTTGGTGATTGATAGCGGTGCGGTTGCTGCTTTGGCAGCAGGGCGCTCGCTCTTGCCGGTTGGAATCGCGCAAATCAAGGGCTACTTCGAACGCGGCGACTGCGTTCTGATCTGCGACCCTGACGGCAATGAGTTAGGCCGCGGGCTGACCGCTTATAGTAGCGAAGATGCGGCCCGCATTATCGGCCGCAAAAGCGACGCGATTGCGAAAATTCTGGGTTATACTGGACGCACAGAAATTATCCATCGGGACGACCTCATCTTAAAACGGGAGGATCTATCATGAGCGACATTAAGACCTTAGAAGCGCAAATGCTCGCCATCGGCGTGGCTGCCGCCAAAGCCGCACGTGGCCTCGCCCTTGCCGACCGTGCGCGCAAAGATGCTGTGTTGCGAGATTGCGCTGCCATCATGCGGCAAAGCTGCGCCGATATATTGGCAGCCAACGCGAAAGATATGGATCTCGCCAAGGCCGACAATCTACCAACGGCGCGGCTCGATCGAATCCTTTTGGATGAAAAGCGGCTCGAAGGCATTGCCAGTGCGCTCGAAGCTATCGCGCTCTTGCCCGACCCAGTCGGGGAGGAAATTGATCGTTGGCAGCCAGAGCATAACAAGCTGGATATTGCGCGTGTGCGCGTGCCGCTGGGCGTGATCGGCGTCATTTACGAAAGCCGCCCCAATGTCACCGCCGATGCCGCCGCCTTATGCCTGAAATCGGGTAATGCTGTTATTTTGCGAGGTAGTTCCGAAATTATGCATTCAGCGCAGGCGATTGCCGCATGTTTTGACGAAGCATTAGAGAAAAACGGGCTCGACAAAGCCTGCGTACAGCTGGTGCCGACGTCTGATCGTGCCGCCGTTGGCATGATGCTGGGGGGGCTTGATGGCACAGTCAGCGTCATCGTTCCGCGCGGCGGCAAAAACCTTGTTGCGCGCGTACAAAACGAAGCCAGCGTTCCAGTATTTGCC
>JAYODZ010000028.1:0-19792 GCA_038106515.1 Rhodobiaceae bacterium | reverse complement strand
CAATAGGCTTGCCCACCCGCCAAAGCGGTATCAAAGGTCGCATAATCGCGCGGCGGGGCGACCAAATCTTCTGCCGCCACGGCGGCGGCCAAATCAGGAAGTACGGTTTCGGGCGCCGGCAGATCGGGATTGGCTTTGCGTACCATCACCCAGCGGCAATAACTCAGCACGGCAACACCATCCTGGTTAAAGCCCTCGGTACGGGCATAAACCAAGCCAGCATCGCCCGCCCCTGTTTGCCGCAGCCCAATTATTGTTGAAACAGCCGACAGCGTGTCGCCGCAATAGACAGGAGCCAGAAACCGTCCTTCGGCGTAACCCAAATTGGCGACGGCGTTGATCGAAAGATCGGGGACAGATTTTCCAAAAACCAGATGAAACACCAACCAGTCGTCGAGCGGGCGATCCTTGTACCCCATAGCGCGGGCGGCAGGTCGGCTCGATTGCGGTAAGAAGCGGTTACCATAAAGCGCTTGATATAAAGCAATATCCCCGTCGTTAACCGTGCGAGGCGTCGCATGCACCAGCCGCTCGCCAAGCTGAAAATCCTCAAAGAAACGTCCCGCGCTCATGTGCCCTCGCGTGCTTCAATCGCCGCAACCAAGGCCAGGGTTCGACGCGCCGTCTGATAATGGAGTAGTTCGACCATTTTTCCGTTGACCTGCAAAACCCCTTTGCCGGCATTTTCAGGCGCCTCAAAAGCCGCGACGACAGCCTGCGCTTGCGCATACTCTGGTGCTGAGGGAGCAAAGACGCGGTTGGCAATCTCGACTTGGTTGGGATGGATCAGGGTTTTACCGTCGAAGCCAAAGTCGCGACCTTGCGTCGCTTCGGCTTCCAAACCCACCGCATCATCGAGGGCGTTATAAACGCCATCGAGAACAGCAATCCCATTTTGCCGCGCCGCCAATACGGTCAGGCTCAATGCCGCGTGCAAATTCTGCCGCCCATCCATCGGGCCGGCCCGCATGTCCTTGAGCAGATCATTGGTGCCCATCACCATACAGACGAGACCGTTTGCCGCGCCGGCGGCAGCGATCGCCGCAATATCGAAAATCGCCTGCGGCGTCTCGACCATAATCCAAAGTGCAGTCTGCGTGGGCAAAGCAGCACTAACGACGGTCATATCTTCTGGCCGACTAACCTTCGGCAGTAGCACTGCATCGGGCGCACAGGTAAGACAGGCCGCAAGGTCTTTTTGCCCCCAAGGCGTATCCAATGCATTGATCCGCACGATCACTTCCCGCGGGCCATAGCCCCCTTGGGTCACAGCGTCGGCCACCTGCGCCCGTGCCAAATCCTTGGCATCGGGGGCGACCGCGTCTTCGAGATCAAAGATCAAAGCATCAACCGCAAGACCGCGCGCTTTTTCCAAGGCCCGTTGATTGGCGCCAGGCATGTACAGCACCGAACGACGCGGGCGGATCACACTATTTTTTTCTGCGGTCATTTTTCATGTTCCATGCTAATGATGGCCAAGATTATAGACATCGCCGAGTAGGACAAGGGCTAGATGGAAAAAATCATATGTGCGATTTCGAGCCAAGTGATGCATGGGCAAGTCGGCTTGAACGCGATAACGCCAGCTCTGCGCTGCCTCGGTCTTGAAAGCTATGCCTGTCCCACGATCTTGCTCGCAACTCACCCCGGCGCCTATCCCGACAACGACCCTCCAGCGCAATTAGACATTCCCGCATCACGCCTGCGTGAAATGCTAGCATGGCTAACCGATGCGGCCGGGATGCCGCCGGTTATTGTTAGCGGCTATATGCCAAGCCTCGCCCATGTTGAGGCGGTGGCAGATTTCGTTGAACATTGCAAAGCTGAAAAGCCGGATACAATTTATCTCTGCGATCCAATTTGCGGAGATCGCGGGCGCCTCTATGTCGACGAGGCGGTGGCGCAAGCCATTGGCCAAAGCCTGCTACCGCTTGCCGATATAGCGACCCCCAACTTGTTCGAGTTGCAATGGCTGAGCAATAGCCCAGCAACGACCGACGCTACAATTATCGCGGCCGCGCGCGGCCTTGTTTGCCGCGAAGTGATCGTCACCTCAACCCCCGCCCCAGCGGGGCGCATCGCCACATTAGCGGTTACAGCCGAGCAAGCCCTGCGCTGTGAAACCGCCTGCGACCCGCGGCATGTTCACGGTATGGGGGATACATTTTCTGGCCTCTATCTCGGCTTGCGATTGCTCGGTGAGCCGGCGGCCTTAGGGGTGGCAACGGCCACCATGGCACAGCTCGCCGTGCAGGCGAGTGCCAATGGCCAGCTTAGTCAACAGCCAATCTGTCTAGCACCAGCCGCGACCGAAGAAATTCTGTAAAGCGGCGGGTCGATCGTTAGGCGCTGACGCGGCTTTTGGTGATGTAGCGGGCGGTCAATTCTTCCGCAATCTGGACGGCATTCAGCGCCGCGCCTTTGCGCAAATTATCCGACACCACCCATATATTCAGACCGTTTTCGACCGTGCGATCGGGGCGGATCCGCGAAATGAAAGTGGCGTAATCACCGACGCATTCGACGGGCGTGATATAGCCTTCGTCTTCGCGTTTATCGATCACCAGAACCCCTGGAGCTTGGCGCAGAATATTACGCGCTTGCGTATCTGAGAGGGGTTTTTCAAATTCGATATTGACCGCTTCGCTATGGCCAACAAAAACCGGCACGCGCACGCATGTCGCGGTTACAGCGATTTTATCGTCGAGCATCTTCTTGGTCTCATTGACCAGCTTTGTCTCTTCTTTGGTGTAGCCATCATCGACGAAGTCATCGCAATGCGGGATGACGTTAAAAGCAATTTGTTTGGTGAACTGCTCTTTGACAATCGGATCATTGACGAAAATTGCCCGCGTTTGATTAAAGAGCTCGTCCATCGCCTCTTTGCCTTTGCCCGACACGGACTGATAGGTCGAGATGACAATCCGCTTAATGGTGGCGGCATCATGCAAAGGTTTTAACGCCACCAGAAGCTGTGCTGTTGAACAATTCGGGTTGGCAATAATATTGCGTTGTGTATAGCCCGCGAGATCTTCGACGTTAACCTCGGGCACAATCAAGGGCACATCAGGTTCCATCCGAAACAAAGAACTATTGTCGATGACAATGCACCCGGCCGCCGCCGCCTTGGGAGCAAACTCGCGTGCAGGGCCTGAACCGCAGGCAAACAAGGCAATATCGGCTTGCGAGAAATCGTAATTCTCGAGCGCTTGTATCGACAAAGTTTTATCACCAAAGCTGACTTTGCGGCCTTGCGACCGGCGCGAGGCTAGAACATCGAGGCGCGCGATCGGGAATTTACGCTCATCGAGCACATTCAACATCTCGCGGCCAACATTGCCGGTCGCGCCGGCAACAGCTACAACATAAGACATCGCCTCGTCTCCTTAATTCAGCGCGTTGAGTTGCTCGAGCACAGCATCACCCATGCCGGTTGTCGAGACTTTCGTCATGCCGGCTTGCATAATGTCGCCGGTTCGGATGCCGCCGTCGAGCACATTTGACACGGCCTTTTCCAACAGATCAGCGTCCTCGCCGCGCTCAAAGGTGTAGCGTAGCGCCATCGCCAAAGACAGGATCGAGGCAATCGGGTTGGCCAGATTTTGCCCCGCAATATCGGGGGCCGAACCATGCACGGGTTCATACATGCCCCGCGCCCGCCGATCCGCGGTTGCGGCGCCCAGCGACGCTGATGGCAACATGCCCAAAGAGCCGGTTAACATCGCTGCAATATCCGACAAAATATCGCCAAACAGATTATCGGTCACGATCACGTCGAATTGCTTCGGCGTCCGCACCAATTGCATGGCGCAGTTGTCCGCCAACATATGCTCCAATTTGAGATCAGGATATTCAGCTGACACCACACGGGTGACATCCTCATTCCACATCAGACCAGTTTCCATGACATTGCGTTTTTCAACCGACATCAAACGTTTGTCGCGCTTCATGGCGAGATCGGCGGCAACCCGCGCGACCCTCTCGATTTCATAGGTTTCGTAAGCTTGCGTATTAACGCCGCGACGTTGCCCATTGCCAAGATCTTGAATGCCGCGTGGCTCGCCGAAGTAAACGCCGCCCGTCAGCTCTCGCACAATCATAATATCAAGCCCCTCAATGACCTCGCGCTTCAAGCTCGAGGCATCTGCCAGCGCTGGAAAACATAAAGCGGGGCGCAAATTGGCGAATAATTCTAGATCCTTGCGCAAGCGCAACAGGCCGGCCTCGGGACGAACATCATAACCGACATTATCCCATTTCGGACCACCGACCGCGCCGAGCAATACGACATCTGCCGCCATGGCGAGATCCATGGTTGCATCCGATACCGCTTGACCATGTGCGTCATAGGCACAGCCACCGACGAGATCTTCTTCGATCTCGGCTTTAAACCCACGCTCGGCACCATACCAGTCAATGATACGGCGCACTTGCCCCATGACTTCGGGGCCGATACCGTCGCCGGCTAAGATCAATATTTTTTCCATTTTATCTGACTCTTTTGTACTCAGTTTAGTATAGCCCTACGACCAAGGCAGTTGATTGCGGTCGGCCTCAAAGCTGGTAATTTTATCGGCCTTTTGCAGGGTCAAGCCGATATCATCAAGACCTTCGATCAAACAATATTTCCGGAACGCGTCGACCTCAAAGCCGATGGCGTCACCGTCTTGCCCCGAGATGGTTTGGTTCTCAAGATCAACGGTCAGGGTTGCATTTTCACCATTCTCGGCATGCGCCATTAGACGATTGACTTCGGCTTCGGGCAGGCGAATGGGCAAAATGCCGTTTTTAAAACAATTGTTGAAGAAAATATCAGCAAAGCTCGTCGCAATAATAACGCGAATGCCGAAATCCAACAGCGCCCAAGGCGCATGTTCGCGGCTTGACCCGCACCCAAAATTATCTCCCGCGACAATGATCTTTGCATCGCGGTAAGGTGCCCGATTGAGAACAAAATCGGCAACTTCCGATCCGTCTTGCGTGTAGCGCATTTCATCGAACAGGTTACGGCCTAGTCCCGTGCGCGCAATAGTTTTCAAAAATTGTTTCGGGATGATCATATCGGTGTCGATATTGATCAGCGGCATTGGTGCAGCGACGGCTGTCAGCGTGGTAAATTTATCCATGGTCTTAGACCTCCACTTTGCGAATATCGATGAAATGGCCAGCAACCGCAGCAGCAGCAGCCATTTGCGGCGACACCAAATGTGTCCGCCCATTACGCCCTTGTCGTCCTTCAAAATTGCGGTTTGACGTCGACGCACACCGCTCGCCAGGCTCGAGCTTATCTGGGTTCATCGCCAAGCACATAGAGCAACCAGGCTCGCGCCATTCAAAGCCCGCTGCGATGAAAATTTTATCAAGGCCCTCGGCTTCGGCTTGCTCTTTGACAAGACCCGAGCCGGGCACAACCATCGCATTGACATGCGCTGCAACCTTGCGGCCACGCGCATAATCAGCGGCGGCGCGCAAATCTTCGATCCGGCTATTGGTGCACGATCCAATGAAAACGCGATCAATTTTAACATCTTCCATCGGCGTGCCAGGGGTCAGGCCCATATAGCTGAGCGCCCTTTGCATCGCCGTCCGGCGTCCTTCGTCGGCCAAGGCGGTCGGGTCAGGGATCGTGCCCGTGATCGCGATCACATCTTGCGGGCTTGTCCCCCAAGTGACCAAGGGCGGCAGATTGGCCGCGTCGATGGTAATTTCTCGGTCGAAGACAGCATCGGCATCAGAGGTGAGTGTCCGCCAATAATCAACCGCGGCGTCCCAATCGGCGCCAGCCGGCACCATCGGGCGGCCTTTCAAATAGCTATAAGTTTTCTCATCGGGGGCGATCAATCCTGCCCGTGCGCCAGCCTCGATCGACATGTTGCATAAGGTCATTCGACCTTCCATGCTCAGTGCCTCGATGACAGGGCCGGCATATTCCAACACGCAGCCTGTGCCGCCAGCGGTACCAATTTCACCAATAATGGCAAGGGCGATATCTTTTGCCGTCAGATGGGCGGGCGCTTCGCCGACAACATTAATGCGGAAATTTTTAGCTTTACGCTGAATGAGCGTTTGTGTCGCCAGCACGTGTTCGACTTCCGACGTACCGATGCCATGCGCCAAAGCGCCAAAGGCGCCATGGGTCGAGGTATGGCTGTCGCCGCAGACGATTGTCAGCCCTGGAAGGGTAAAGCCCTGTTCCGGCCCGGTCACGTGGACAATGCCTTGACGAATATCGTGCATACCGACATGCGGCACACCAAATTCGGCGCAATTGCTCTCGAGCATGGCGATTTGACGTTTGCTATCAAGATCTTCGATGGCTTCCAGACCGCCCGCACGATTAGTGGTCGGGATATTGTGATCAACCACGGCCAGCGTTTTTTGCGGCGCACGCACTTGCCGGCCTGTCAGGCGCAAACCTTCAAAGGCTTGTGGGCTTGTAACTTCATGAACAAGATGGCGATCAATATAGATCAGGCAATTCCCGTCCTCTTGTTGATCGACGAGATGCGCGTCCCAAATTTTATCGTAGAGTGTTTTTCCGGTCATAATGCCTATCTCCTGACGGGACACTTCCCCGTCGCTTTAAAGGGGGGCCGCCGTTAGGTTCCGATTAGGCTTCAGAATCAGACCCAGCGACCTCTTGATTTGCTGCTGTTTTATCGCTCAGTTTTTGCCGTTTTTCAGCAATACGAGCGGCTTTACCCGTCAATCCGCGGAGGTAATAGAGTTTGGCCCGACGCACACGACCGCGGCGTATCAATTTAATGCTCTCGACCAATGGGCTATAAATTGGGAACACGCGCTCGACGCCTTCGCCATACGAAATTTTCCGCACTGTTACGTTTTGATTGAGGCTACCACCCGAACGCGCAATGCAAACGCCTTCAAAGGCCTGAATCCGCTCGCGCGAACCTTCGGTCACCTTCACATTGACTTGGATCGTATCGCCGGGACCGAAATCATCGACGGTTTTCTCGCTAAGTTTTGCGATTTGCTCGCGCTCAAGCTCTTCAATCATATTCATGGCGGCACTCTTTCATCCGGCGCGTTCTGCGCCTAGCCAAAGCATAGTCTATTACTCCGCACGCAATTGACGTGCAGAAGATGGGGGGAAATAGCACGAAAAACCTGCCCCTGTCACCCCTAATCCGCGTTTTTACCGTATTTTTTTACATAGCGGGCCCAGAGGTCTGGACGCCGTGATTTTGTTAGCGCTTCCGCCGCTTCGAGACGCCATTTGGCAACGCGCTGATGATCGCCCGAGAGCAATATTTCGGGGATCGAACGCTCCTCCCATATTTGCGGCCGTGTATAGTGCGGATATTCTAATAAGTCGTCCTCGAAACTTTCGCTGTCGGCCGACGCCGCCTTGCCCATGACCCCCGGCAATAAGCGAATAATCGCATCCAAAAGACACAAACCGGCAATCTCGCCGCCTGACAGAATGTAATCGCCGAGGGATATTTCGAGGCCTGGGCGGGCCTCGAGAACCCGCTCATCGACCCCCTCGAAACGGCTACAAAACAGCATCGCCCCGGGACCAGCAGCCAGATCGCGCACCAGATTTTGTGTCAATGGGCGGCCGCGCGGCGTCAAATAAACCAGCGGCAGGTCTGGATGCTCGTGCCGCGCCGCATCGATCGCCGCCGCTGCAATATCGGCCCGTATAATCATGCCAACACCGCCGCCAGCTGGCGTATCATCAACATTTTTATGTCGGCCTTCGCCGAAATCGCGCATCGGCGTGCACGCAACCGACCACAGCCCGTCCTTGAGGGCGCGGCCAGCCAAGCCTTGCGCCAATGGCCCTGGGAAAAAATCCGGCATCAGCGAAATGATTTGTGCGTGCCAAGACAATTCACTGCCCCCCTTGGTCTGAAACCTGATCGGGAGACGGCTCTGGCTCAGCGTCGGTATATACTGGCAAGCGGACGGTCAGCTGCCGCGTCTCGAGATCAACGACGGGGACAAACTCTTCCGTGAACGGAACCATATGGGCGCCGAATTCCACAATGTCACCGGCGCCAAAATCATACAACGCAGTCACAGTGCCGAGCGCGTTGCCGTTTTCATCGACGACGCGGCAACCGAGCAAATCAGCATGATAATAATCGGCCCCGTCGGGCGCAGGCAACGCGACACGATCAATAAATAAAGGCTGACCGCGCAAAGCCTCTGCCGCAGTGCGGTCGTCAATGCCGGTGAAATGCACCCGCACCGAAGCACCAGCAATATGCACCTTGGCAAGAGCAAGCTCTTGTCCATCTCCGGTGACGACACGCGCGAGAGACTTTAAAGTCTCGGCCTCGGCAAGATAACTCTTGACCTTAACGTCTCCGCGCAAGCCATGGGCTGTCGAAACCACTCCAATCAGGATGCGGTCGTCTGCCATGCGTCTTAGTCTTCTTTTGCTTCCTCAGCCGGAGCTTCCTCAGCTGGGGCTTCTTCAGCAGGGGCCTCCTCAGCCGGAGCTTCTTCAGCAGGGGCTTCCTCAGCCGGAGCTTCCTCAGCAGGGGCAGCAGCGGCTTCAGCGGCCGCGGCAGCTTCGGCAGTGGCGGCTTCTTCGGCGGCGCGTTTGGCTTCTTCTGCCTCAGCAATCCGCTCAAGCGCTTTCGCACCAGGCTTGCCTTTTTCGGGATTGTTACGCGGTGTGCGCGTCAACAGACCGGCGGCATCAAGGAAACGCGCAACACGGTCAGATGATTGTGCCCCTTGCTCAAGCCAATATTTGGCGCGCTCTGTATCGAGGATCAAGCGCTGATCGTGGTCTTTCGGCAAGAGCGGATTATAGGTACCGATTTTTTCAATAAAACGGCCATCGCGCGGCATGCGGCTGTCAGCCACAACAATGCGGTAAAACGGCCGTTTTTTTGCGCCACCACGCGACATACGAATTTTCAAAGCCATAAAATATTCCTTTCTAAAGAATAGTTAGTCGTCACATTAGTTTGGGTAAAAATCTCATTTCTTCTTCGGTGGAAACCCAGGCAAGTCTCCCAATTTTGACAAGTCGGACAGATCGCTGGGCAGCTTCCCCTGCCCAAAGCCAGGACCGCCCAGACCGCCGCCCATACCGCCGAGCATGCCAGCCAGCCCCTTCATGCCGCCCTTGCCGAGTTTCTTCATCATGTCGGCCATTTGTCGGTGCATTTTGAGAAGCTTATTAACCTCTTGCACAGAAGTGCCGGAGCCGGCCGCAACGCGTTTTTTGCGGCTGGCATTGAGCAGCCGCGGATCGGCTTTTTCACCGCGGGTCATCGAGCCAATAATGGCGATCTGGCGAACGATTTGTTTATCGTCCATACCCAAAGCGCCCGCCTGATTTTTTAATTTACCCATGCCCGGCAACATCGCCAAAACACCCGCCATGCCACCCATGCGGGTCATTTGACGTAATTGCTCGGCCAGATCATCAAGCTCGAACTGGCCTTTTTTCATGCGGGCGGCGATTTTTTCTGCCTTTTCGGCGTCCATTGTCTCGGCCGCTTTTTCCACCAAGCCGACAACGTCGCCCATGCCCAAAATGCGCCCAGCAATGCGCGCTGCATCAAAAGGTTCGAGCTTATCAATCCCCTCACCGACGCCGAGTAATTTAATCGGGACGCCCGTCACATGGCGCATCGACAGCGCCGCACCACCACGCCCATCCCCATCAACACGGGTCAGCACAATGCCGGTCAACGATACACGTTTGTTAAACTGATCGGCGATGGTGACCGCCTCTTGGCCCGTCAGGCTATCAGCGACCAGCAACGTTTCATGCGGTTTTGCGATGGCAGAAACTTCAGCCATCTCAGCCATCAACGCTTCATCGGCGTTGGTTCGGCCAGCCGTATCCAACATAATAACGTCGAAGCCACCCAACCGACCCGCCTCAAGGGCGCGACGCGCAATATCGGCTGGCCGTTGATTGGCAACAATGGGAAGCGTCGCGATCTCAGCCTGCTCGCCCAAAATACGGAGCTGCTCCATCGCCGCTGGGCGGCTGGTATCGAGCGAGGCCATCAGAACTTTTTTCTTATTCTGGCGCGTCAAAAACCGAGCGACTTTCGCCGTCGTCGTGGTTTTACCCGAGCCTTGCAAACCGACCATCATGATTGCCAGCGGGGCCGGCGCATTCAAGGAAATAGGCGCGGCTTCGCCCAGCATATCAACCAGCGTATCATTAACAATCTTAACGACCTGTTGGCCAGGCGTGACGGATTTTAAAACCTCGGTGCCGATCGCACGCGGCTTAACCTGATCCAGAAAAGACCCGACCACTGGCAAAGCGACATCCGCCTCGATCAGCGCCCGCCGAATTTCCGCGAGGGCTGCTTCGACATCCTTTTCGCTCAGCGCACCACGACCGCGTAAACGGTCGAAGATTGTGCCGAAACGGTCGCTCAAAGCATCAAACATTAATCAAGTCTCCATGCCACGTTAGACGCGGCCTGATCCCACAATAGAGCTCAACGCCAAACGCACCCGCGGGCAAATCCTTGCTGACGGGTGGCGATCATCTCTCCGAGATGACCAAGTGATGTTAAACTCACGTCGAAAATCGCGCTGAAACTACGCGTCGAGCCTTTACCTGTCAAGCAAAAGCGCGCAGTTGCAGGTGACAGCGGCATGAAGTTTCGCTATGACCACAAGACAGTAAGCTGTGATAACGGACATAACGCTCTTGGTAGGCGCCATGGAAATTGCATTTACAAAAATGAACGGGCTTGGCAATGACTTTGTCGTCATTGACGGGCGCGGCCATGCGCAGACCCTGACCCCCGCTTTGGTGCGCGCCTTGGCCGACCGGCAAAATCCTGACACACAGGGCTGCGATCAACTGTTGCATATTCTTCCACCGCGCGGGCATGGCACCGCCTTTATGGAAATTTTTAACGCCGATGGCAGCCGCGTCGGCGCTTGTGGCAATGGCACCCGAGCCGTCGCACTGCTATTAGGGCTAGCCGAAAGCATCGTCGAGACCGATGCTGGGGAGCTCACCTGCCAGCTCGGCGAAGATAATCTGGTGACCGTTAACATGGGGGCACCGCGACTATCTGCCGATGAAATTCCTGCCGCCGATCCGGCGATTGATCCGCGCGCCGTTGTCTTGCACAATGATTTGCCTGCCGCCTGCTTGGTCAATATGGGCAACCCGCATGCGGTCATGTTCACATCCGAAGCGCCGCAAAGCCTAGCACTGCGGTATGGGCCAGAGCTCGAGCATCACCCGTTATTTCCCGAGCGCGCCAATATTAATTTCTGTCGCCGCCTCAGCCCCGATCACCTCGAAATGGCAACTTGGGAGCGCGGCGCCGGGTTAACCAAAGCCTGTGGCACAGGTGCCTGTGCAACTGCTGTCGCGCATGCGCTGTCCCATGGTTTTGCCCCCGAGACATATCGGCAGCTCGATGTTCCCGGCGGCAGCTTATACATCCGCTATGACAGCGAAATCGCACCCGTATGGATGCGGGGGCCAGCCATGATCGAGTTTTCAGGCCAGACTTGGGTCGAGGCGATCGAGGCAACGCATGACTGAAGAGCGGCACATTGAGGTCATTAATTTCGGTTGTCGGCTGAATGCGCTCGAGGGCGATCAGTTGCGCCACGCGGCCGAACGCGCCGGCTTGCGGAATACGGCCATTATTAATAGCTGTGCCGTCACCGAGGAAGCCGTCCGCCAAGCGCGCCAGACCATAAGACGGGCCAAACGCGATCAACCCGAGCGTGATATTTTTGTTACTGGCTGCGCCGTCCACACCGACCCCAAGCGCTTTTCCGACATGCCGGAAGTCAGTCGCTTGATCGGCAATCTAGAGAAATCTGACCCGCGATCCTATAGCGCCGATGCGGCAAAGCATTTGGTCAGCGACATTATGGAAAGCAAAACCATCGCCAGCCCGATGAGCGCGCAAGCAAAGGAAAGCCAGACGCGCGCGCGCGCCTTCGTTCAAATTCAAACCGGCTGTGATCATCGATGCACTTTTTGCATCATTCCATTTGGGCGCGGCAACTCGCGCTCGGTGCCGCGAGAGATAATCGCCCAACAATGCGCCGAGCTGGTTGCAGCGGGACATAAAGAAATTGTTCTGACCGGTGTCGATATAACCAGTTGGGGGAGCGATCTGGGGGAGGATGGCCTCGGCGTGTTAATCCGCTATCTGCTGAATAGCGTGCCCGATCTACCGCGTTTGCGCCTCAGCTCGGTCGATGCCGTCGAGCTAGATGACGGGTTTCTCGATTTGGTGATCCATGAAGAGCGCCTGATGCCGCACCTGCATTTGTCCTTGCAAGCCGGCGATGACATGATTTTAAAGCGCATGAAACGTCGCCATAGCCGCGCCGAAGCCGTGGCCTTTTGCCAGCGCCTGAAGCAGCAACGACCCGACATGACTTTCGGGGCCGATATTATTGCCGGCTTTCCGACCGAAACCGATGACATGTTTCAAAATAGCGTCAAGCTAATTAGCGATTGTGATCTCGTCTGGTTGCATGTGTTCCCCTTCTCACCACGTCCCGGAACGCCGGCAGCACGTATGCCGCAATTGCCGCGCGCGCTTATTGTGGAACGCGCACGAGCGTTGCGCGCGGCCGGCCAGGGTCATCAGCAAACTTGGCTCAAGGCGCAACAGGGTCGCAAATTTACTTTGCTGATGGAAAAAGATGGCATTGGGCGGGCGGAAAATTTCGCGCGTGTTCAACTGAACGCGGCGCAGGCGACAGGGTCTTTGGTACGCGCGACAATTACGGGCCATGATGGCTCTGATTTAGTAGGAGACGTCGATGGGCTTGTTTGATCGCTTAAAATCCGGCCTCGGGCGATCGAGCAAAGCGATCAGCGACGGCTTGGGTAAATTATTTACGGGCGGCAAGCTCGATGCCGCGCAAATTCAGTCGCTCGAAGATATATTGCTCACGGCCGATATTGGGCTTGATGCGACGGATCATATTCTCGCGCGCCTGAATGCCGCTGGGCTCGATCGCATGACCGAGGCCTCGCAATTAAAACAAGCATTAGCGGCGGAAATTGCGCACATGCTCTCACCCGTTGCGCAAGACTTGGAAATCAATACCGGCCATAAACCCGCTATTATCCTCATGGCCGGCGTCAATGGCGCGGGCAAGACAACCACCATTGCCAAGCTAACCGAAAAATTAAAACAGCAAAACAAAACCGTCATGTTGGTCGCAGGCGATACATTCCGCGCCGCAGCCATCGAACAGTTACAAGTCTGGGGGGCGCGCACCGGCGTTCCGGTGGTTGCCAATCAACCCGGCGGCGACGCAGCTGGACTCGTCTACACGGCGATCGAGCAAGCCCGGGCGCAAGCCAAAGATGTTCTGATCATTGATACGGCAGGGCGGTTACAATCGAATGACGCGCTGATGGCGGAGCTCGAAAAAATAGTTCGTGTTATGCGCAAATTAGACAAAACCGCGCCGCACAGCTCGTTACTTGTTCTCGACGCTACTGTCGGGCAAAATGCCTTGTCACAGGCGGAAGCCTTCCGCAAGGCGGCGGCGACGACGGGCTTGATCATGACCAAGCTCGACGGCACAGCGCGCGGCGGCGTGTTGGTTGCTTTGGCGCGTAAACTAAATCTGCCCATTCATTATATCGGCGTGGGTGAAGGGCTCGAAGATCTGCAACGCTTTGACCCGCAAGCCTTTGCGCACGCCCTTGTCGGGTTGGACCTTTCTGGCGAGGCATAAGGTTTATGAACAGCGGACAAAAACTGCTCGAAGATTTCGGCCCCCTTCTCGTGTTTTTTATTTTGAACGGGTTTGGCGCAGATTGGTTCGGCCAACCCGAAACGCAAAGCCTGTTTATTGCAACCGCGGGCTTCATGATCGCCTTGGCGGTCGCGATTGTGGCGGGCTGGCTGCAAGGCCGCAAGCCGGCGCCGATCACCCTAATCTCGGCGGCTTTTGTTTTTGTCTTTGGCGGTCTGACCTTGCTGTTGCATGACGAAACCTTCATCAAAATCAAACCAACCATTGTTTACACCTTGTTTGGAACAATTTTATCGATCGGGCTCATGCGAGGCGTATCTTACCTCGAACGCTTGATGGGCAATATGTTGCCGCTCAACCCCGAAGGTTGGCTCATCCTGACGCGGCGCTGGTCGATTTTCTTTTTCTGTCTCGCGGTTTTAAATGAAATAGCTTGGCGCAACCTATCGACCGACCAATGGGTTCAGCTCAAGGTTTTCGGTTTCTTGGCCTTGACCTTTGGCTTCGCCGTAGCGCAAATGCCGCTACTCTCGCGTTACCAAAATAACACCGATTAACGCCGCGCCAGAGCCTCAAAGCCTGGCGTCTTGCTCCAATCATCCGGCTCGCTAAAGGGCGCAAAAGCCGCCTGATCTTTTGTTTGCCGATAGTGCTGCAAGGCCCAATAGACGCTCGGGAAGGCTAAAGCGTCCCACGGAATGTCGTGCCAGTGAAACAGACCGACCTCTACACTTTCAACCCCGCAGGCAATATCCGCATTGCGCAGATGGCCGCGGTAAAAAATCTGGACTTGTGAAATTCGCGCCACATTATAAACCCCCAAAAGACAATCGATCTCGACGTCGGCGCAGGCCTCTTCTTGCGCTTCGCGCGCTGCCGCGGCGGCTACTGTTTCATTAAGCTCCATAAAACCGGCAGGCAAAGTCCAAAATCCAGCCCGCGGCTCAATGGCTCGCCGACAGAGCAAGATTTGGTCTTCGTAATGGGCAACGACACCGGCAATAATGCGCGGGTTTTCGTAATTGATCAGGCCGCAATGATCGCAAATATTGCGCTCCAGAGCATCGTCATGCGGCAGTCGTCTCGAAAATGCGATATCGCGGGCATAGTCACGCGATTTGTCCTTGAACGTCATCTCTAATCTCCGCTTACTGCTGGCGCCTGTTGAGGTTTCATGCCCATGGCAGGATATATTTCATTGGCAATAAATGTCGCGTCGAGCGGCCCTGCGTGGCGACTGATAATATGGCCATCGGCGCTTATGATAAAAGTCTCCGGTACACCATAAACACCGAAATCAATCGCCACGCGACCTTCGCGGTCGGCGCCAATTTTCTCAAACGGATTGCCGAGCGTCGTTAAAAAGCGTGACGCCGCATCGGGCAGATCCTTATAGTTGAGGCCATAAATCGGAACCCCCGCGGCTTGGAGGGCCATCAGATCATCGTGCTCGTCGCGGCATGGGCCGCACCAGCTGGCCCAAACATTGAGCAGAACGGGACGGCCCTGCCGCAAATCGCTATCTGATAAACCTTGCACTTGGGGTATGCCCTCGATCGACGGCAGATTAAAAGCAGGCACCGGCTTACCCAACAAAGCAGTCGGTAGCTTTTGCGGATCGCCATTAAATAGGCTGACGAGAAAAAGTGCTGCCAGCGCGGCAAAGACAGCGAGCGGCAGATAGCGCATCATGTAACATCCTGCCCGTCATTATTTTCGGAGCGCCGCCGCAATATTATGAGGTCACGAAGCGAGCTAATCACCAAACCGCCGGTCAAAACGATCACCACGGCATAGCTGGCATAAATATAAAAATCGTAATTTGCTGTCATCGTTTCCATTACTGCGCTCCCACATCGCGCTTCAGACGCGCCCGCAGGCGTTGGCGGAGAATTTCGCTTTCAATCCGCGTCAATAATAGAGCAAAGAATAAAGCGGTAAATCCCGCCGCCATAATCAGCAGGGGTTGCAAAATATCGGGATGGATTGCGGGCCGCGCGAAGCGCGAAATACTTGCTGGCTGGTGCAGCGTATTCCACCAATCAACCGAGAATTTGATAATCGGGATATTAATAACGCCGACAATCGCCAAAATAGCAGCGGCGCGAGAAGCAATTTCGGGCGCCGTAATGGCGCGCCAGATCGCCATATAGCCGAGATAAATGAAAAACAGCACCAATACGGAGGTCAGGCGCGCATCCCAAACCCACCAGGTTCCCCACATCGGCTGGCCCCATAACGAACCGGTAATGAGCGCCGCTAGCGTAAAAACCGCCCCGATCGGCGCCGCCGCCCGCGCCGCCACATGGCCGAGCGGATGCCTGAAAATCAGCGCCAGAATACTGGCACCGGCGATAAAGCTATAGGCGAAAAGCGCCAGCCAAGCGGACGGAACATGGATGAACATGATGCGGACGGTCTCGCCCTGCTGGTAATCTGGCGGGGCAGTATAGACCGCCCAGGCGCCCCAGATGAGAATTGCGACAGCAACGACCCAAGCAGGCCAAAGCACGGTGCGCGCAAATCGTAAAAACCGATGCGGGTTGGCGAAATAATGAAGCCAGTCTAATTTTTGTCTCTGCATGATCTGTTCCTAAACCTGCGCGCTGACCTTGTCAAAACCCCGTAAGCCTAACGCAGTAAAACGCGGAGCGCCGCGGCGACGGCCAGCGGGCTGAGCAAAAAAGCCGCGACGCTGATCAAAAACAGCGCCAGCAGAGCCAACCCGTTCACTGTCATATCGGCGAGAGCTTGATGCGTCACACTGGCGCCAAAAATCAACACAGGTACAAAAAGCGGCATCACCACCAAAGCTGTTAACAAACCCGCTCGTTGCACACTCACTGCGAGGGCAGCGCCAACAGCGCCCAACGCGCATAAGGCTGGCCCCGCCGCAAGCACTGCCAGCACGAGTATAGGCAACGCCGAGGGCGCAATATTGAGCAAAGCCCCGGCGATTGGCAAAGCCAGCGCCAACGGCAGGATAATGGCGCAGAAATGCGCTAATATCTTGGCCATAGCCAAACCTTCGAGCGATATTGTGGCCAACAATAATTGGTCGAAATGGCCGTCTTCGACATCGCTCTGGAATAAGCGATCAAGCGATAACAGTACCGCCAGCACAAGAATAATCCACATCAAGCCCGGCGCGAGGCGACGCAAAAGGTCGAGCTCAGGACCGATACCAAACGGCACCAAAGTGACGGCAATCATCAAAAAGGCCAACACCAGCGTGACATTGCCCTGCCGCCAGGCCAGCACGATGTCTTGTTTTATGACGTGAAAAAGCGGCATATCACAAGGCTCCGAGATCGAGAAGCTGATCGGCAAAGGGAAGCGGTTCGTGACTGCTGGCGACGACCAGCCCGCCGGCCGCGCAATGCGCCGCCACTTGCGCCGTTAGAATTTCGCGTCCGGTTTGATCGAGGGCGGTAAAAGGTTCATCGAGCAACCAGATGGGGCGCGTGACAATGGCCAAGCGCGCCATTGCCGTGCGCCGAAGCTGACCAGCCGAGAGCTCGCCCACGGCGCTCGTGGCCAGCCGCGCCACGCCCCAGATCGCCATGGCCTCAGTCAGGCGCTCAGGCCTGGCTGTGCCAAGGATCGCGGCCAAAAACTGTAAATTCTCGGCCACTGACAAATGTTGTTTTAGCCCGCTTTGGTGACCAACATAATGCATCTGAGACGCTGCCAGCGGTGCCGCGGCAAAATCGATATCGCCATCACAATCAAGAAAGCCGGCAAGGGCGCGTAAAATGCTGGTTTTACCGCTGCCATTTGGCCCCGCAATCATCAAGGTTTGGCCGCGGTCCAGCGCGAAGCCGAGATCGCGAACCACACAAGCGCCATTTCGCCAGACATTCAAACCTTGACAGGTCAGACCGCGCGCGGCGGGCTCATCAGTGCTGAGACGTCCCATAAGGCCCCTTTTTGTCCAAAAATAAAAAAGCTGTTGGTACTGCCTCCCTAGCATAGCCTTTTCAAAACAAAAACAGTATAGTGCGCCCGCATCGCCGCGCGGCGACCGACAATTACAGCTCACATGAAAAGGAAGAACTCATGCCTGCAGCAAAAAAAGCCAAAACTGCAAAGAAAGTTTCGCGTCATCCAGACAGCTTTAAAGCGCTGAAAACGCTGAAAGTTGGCAACAAGAAATATAGCTATTTCAGCCTCAAAGCAGCCGAGAAGAACGGTCTCGATGGAATTTCGAAGCTGCCTTATTCGATGAAAGTGCTGCTCGAAAATCTGTTGCGCCATGAAGATGGCCGCACGGTTACTGCTGATGACATTCGCGCCGTGAAGTCGTGGATGACCAAGCGCAAATCAACCCGCGAGATCGCCTTCCGTCCAGCCCGCGTCTTGATGCAGGATTTTACGGGCGTTCCTGCCGTGGTCGACCTCGCCACCATGCGCAACGCCATGCAGGATATAGGCGGCAACACAAAAAAGATTAATCCGTTGGCTCCGGTTGATCTGGTGATCGACCACTCGGTCATGGTTGACCATTTCGGCACCAGCAAATCTTTGAAAGAAAATGTGGCGCTGGAATATAGCCGTAACGAGGAGCGTTATGAGTTTCTCCGCTGGGGCTCGCAAGCCTTTGAAAACTTCCGCGTTGTTCCTCCCGGAACCGGCATTTGTCACCAAGTAAACTTGGAATATCTGGCGCAAACCGTTTGGACCAAAAAAGATAAAATCAACGGCAAGAGCGTCGACGTCGCTTATCCAGATACTTTGGTTGGCACCGATAGCCACACAACCATGGTCAATGGCCTCGCCGTTCTCGGCTGGGGTGTTGGCGGCATTGAGGCGGAAGCCGCGATGCTTGGTCAGCCGATCTCGATGCTACTGCCCGAAGTCATCGGCTTTAAACTCACCGGCAAATTGCCGAAAGGCGCAACCGCGACGGACTTGGTTCTGACGATTGTCGAGATGCTGCGCAAAAAAGGCGTGGTCGGTAAATTTGTCGAGTTTTATGGCTCGGGCCTCAACAATCTATCTCTCGAAGATCAAGCCACGATCGCCAATATGGCCCCCGAATATGGTGCCACCTGCGGCTTCTTCCCGGTAGACAAAGAAGCGCTAGCTTATTTAAAGGCGACTGGACGGGCGAAGACCCGCGTCGCGCTGGTTGAAAAATATGCCAAAGTACAAGGCATGTTCCGCACCAGCAGTTCTCCCGACCCAGTCTTTACCTCGACGCTGCAACTTGACCTCGGCGACGTAAAACCATCGCTTGCAGGGCCGAAACGCCCGCAAGATCGGGTGCTTTTGGAAAACATGCCCGCAAGCTTTGCTGGCTCACTTTCTGAACAAGGCGGCGATCTCGCCAAACGTGTCGAGGTTAAGGGCGAAAAATTCAAGCTCGGCAATGGCGATGTCGTTATCGCGGCCATCACATCTTGCACCAACACCTCGAACCCAAGCGTCATGCTCGGCGCTGGCCTCGTAGCACGCAACGCCTTAGCCCGCGGTTTGAAAGTCAAACCATGGGTGAAAACATCATTGGCGCCCGGCTCACAAGTTGTGGCCGATTATCTGAAAAAAGCCGGTCTGCAAGCCTCGCTCGATAAACTCGGCTTTAATATTGTCGGCTATGGCTGTACGACCTGCATCGGCAATTCGGGTCCTTTGCCGACCGCCATCTCGCAAGCGATTAACGAGAATAATCTCGTCGCCGCTTCGGTCCTGTCCGGCAACCGAAACTTTGAAGGGCGCGTCAGCCCTGATGTACGAGCCAATTATCTGGCGTCGCCAATGCTGGTTGTCGCTTACGCCTTGGCGGGCTCGGTCAATATTAATTTGGCTACTGATCCGCTTGGGCAAGATAAGAAAGGCAACCCTGTCTACCTCAAGGATATTTGGCCGGATAATAAAGAGATTTCGGAAACAGTGCGCAAATGCGTTACCCCCGCTATGTTCCGCGAACGCTATAAAGATGTCTTTAAAGGCGATAGCAATTGGCGGAAAATCAAGCCCGCCAAAGGCGAAACCTTTAGCTGGAATAAGACGTCAACCTATGTCCAAAAACCAACATTCTTTGATGGTCTCAGCGCCACGCCTAACCCAGTGCGGC
>JAYODZ010000172.1:0-2896 GCA_038106515.1 Rhodobiaceae bacterium | reverse complement strand
CTTTCGCGCAAACCGCCAGCGCCGGTGGTAGCTTGTTCGATATGTTTTTGCCGCTAATTTTGGTTTTTGCGATCATTTATTTCATGATTTTGCGGCCGCAACAAAAGCGCCAAAAAGAGCACACCAACATGATAGAAGCGCTGCGTCGCGGCGATCGGGTGATCACGCAAGGCGGGTTGATTGGCAAAGTCGTTAAAGTTCACGAAACCGAGCTCGATATTGAGATCGCCGACGGCGTTAAAGTATCTATCGTTAAGTCCATGGTCGCTGTTGTGCAAAGCAAGGGCGAGCCTGCAAAAGCGGAATAAAAATCCATGCTTCAGTTTTCCAATTTCAAAATTTCGGGGATACTCCTCGTCGTTTTCCTTGGCTTTGTATTCTCTCTACCAAATTTTGTGCCTGAAAATACGCGGGCATCATGGCCCGATCTGTTGCCGCATAATGCCCTAAATTTGGGGCTCGATCTGCGCGGTGGCTCGCATCTCTTGCTGGCCGTCGATACGGATACAGTGACGCGGGAAAAACTCGAAGCTTTGGTCGGCGATGTTCGCAGCGAACTTCGCGAAGCCTCGATCGGTTATCGCGGCTTGGGTATTTCTGAAAATGCGGTGATCTTCACATTAACAGATGCGGCGCAGCAGCAAGCCGCCATCGAGGCCATTCGCGATATTGATCAAGGAACGCTTGTCGGCTTGCTCAATAGTGGGCCGGCCAGCAATGAGTTGGCGGTGGAAGCCGAAGGCCAAGACGGGGTGCGCGTTAGCTTCACTGAGGCCGCTGAAGTTGCCCGCAATAGTAAGACGGTGCAGCAATCTATTGAAATTATCCGCCGCCGTGTCGACGAATTGGGAACGACCGAGCCTGTGATTCAACGCCAAGGCGAAACCCGTGTTCTGGTGCAGGTGCCGGGGCTCGACGATCCACAACGACTGAAGGATCTGCTCGGGCAAACGGCCAAGCTGAATTTCCATTTGGTTGACCCCAATGTATCGGCCTATGAGGTCTTGAACGGTGGCCGCCAGCCGGCGGGAACCCAGATCGTTTACACCGAGACAGATCCGCCCGTACCATATTTGATCCAGCGCCGTGTCATGGTGAGCGGGGAAAGGCTGGTCGATGCCAATATGGGCTTCGACCCGACGACGGGCGCGCCGGAAGTTGATTTCCGGTTTGATGCCGTAGGAGGTAAGCGCTTTGGCGACGTTACCAAGGCAAATATTGGCCGGCCTTTTGCGATTGTGCTGGATGGCAAAATTGTCTCGGCTCCCGTTATTCAAACCGCAATTTTAGGCGGGTCGGGGCGAATTACGGGCAATTTCACCGTTCAAGAGGCCAATGATTTGGCGATCTTGTTGCGCGCGGGTGCTTTGCCTGCGCCAATGAATGTCCTAGAAGAACGCACGGTCGGTCCAGGTCTTGGTGCTGACTCGGTGGCAGCCGGGGAAAAAGCCTTGGTGGTCGGCTTTGCCGCTGTGATCATCTTTATGATGCTGTCCTATAGGTTATTTGGCCTATTCGCCAATATCGCGCTGGTCGTGAACCTGTTCTTAATCATGGGCGTCCTGTCAGCCTTGCAGGCTACACTGACCTTGCCCGGTATTGCTGGGATAGTGCTGACTGTTGGTATGGCGGTCGATGCCAATGTGCTGATCTTTGAACGTATCCGCGAAGAGATGCGCGACGGACGCACCGCCATCGTTGCAACCGATCTCGGTTATAGCCGAGCTTTGGGAACCATTATGGATGCCAATATCACAACGCTTTTGGCTGCTATTATCTTGTTCCAACTCGGTTCGGGGCCCATTCGCGGCTTTGCTGTCACGCTTGGGGTTGGGATCGTGACGTCGGTATTTACAGGTTTTGTTTTGACACGCTTATTCGTGGCCCTGTGGCTGAAACGCCAAGCGCGCGATGTTGTCTTGCCCTTGTGAGGAAATGATATGAAATCGATGCGGCTTGTTCCGGATAACGTTAATCTGGATTTTTTGAACAAGAGATATATCGCTTTTATCTTTAGCGGCTTGCTCTTAGCTCTTTCCGTCGTGAGCATGTTTAACCAAGGGTTGAATTATGGGATTGATTTCCTTGGCGGCACGACGATTGAAGCGGCGCAAAGCGAGGCGGTCGATATTGCGGCGCTGCGTCAGCGTTTGGGTGCTCTTGATATTGGGCAAGTACAGATTCAAGAATTCGGTGATGACAAAACAGTCCTGATCCGCGTTTCGGCTGCTAGCGTGTCGCAAGCCGCGGAGAACGAGCTCTCGGCTGTCGAACACATTCGTAACGAGTTGCACGATTTCGACATTCGACGCGTCGAGGTGGTGGGGCCGCAAATTAGTGGCGAACTTATTCGCACGGGACTGGTCGCGGTTGCTTTGGCGATTGCGGCAATGCTGATTTATATCTGGTTTCGCTTCGAATGGCAGTTCGGCGTTGGCGCAGTTCTGGCGCTGGTGCATGACGTAGCTTTAACAATCGGCATTTTCTCGCTGTTGCAGATTGAGTTTAATATCTCGATTTTAGCGGCACTGTTAACCATTGTCGGTTACTCGATGAATGATACCGTCGTGGTATATGACCGCGTCCGCGAAACCTTAAGAAAATACAAGAAGATGGACCTGATTGAGTTGCTCAATATCGCGATTAATAGCACACTGTCGCGGACAACCATGACCTCACTGACGACCCTACTGGCCCTTATTGCGTTATATACATTGGGCGGCGAGGTGATACGCGGTTTTACCTTTGCTATGATCTGGGGAATTGTGATTGGGACCTATTCTTCGATTTTTGTTGCGGCGCCGCTGTTGTTAATCTTCGGTGTCAAGCGCGACTGGTCTGAGGCCTCGGCGACTTGAGACGAATGCGCTGAGCTTGCGCTTGAAGCGCGCCGCAA
>JAYODZ010000027.1:6999-19967 GCA_038106515.1 Rhodobiaceae bacterium | reverse complement strand
ATGTCGCTCCGCTAGACCGTGCCGGAGAACGGCATATTAGTTTTCTAACCCATGATAAGCGCTATCAAGCCGTGGCGCAGGCGTCGCAGGCGGCGGTTATTATTGCCGCGCCGCAAGCGGCTGATTGGGTCGAGGGCGCCCAGCTTATTGTCAGCGATGCGCCGCAACGTCTGTTCAATTATGTTGTAGGGCAATTTTATCCCGATAGCGCCGCGGCTTCGATCGAGACCGGACCAGCGGACAGCAATAGACACCCAACGGCACGTGTCGATCAGAGCGCAATGATAGCGCCGACAGCAATAATTGGCGAAGGCGTTGAGATCGGTGCGGGCACGCAAATCGGTCATTACTGTGTAATTGGGCGCGGGGTGCAAATCGGGCGTGATTGCCGCATCGAAGCCCATGTGAGCATTAATTATGCCTTGCTAGGGGATGATGTTCGCCTCGCCAGCGGCGTCCGCATTGGCACGACGGGGTTCGGCTTGATTGAAGGCGAGACGCATGAGCGCGTGCATCACATTGGGCGCGTGATTATTCAAAGCCATGTTGATATTGGTAGCAATACGACAGTCGATCGCGGTACGTATGGCGATACGGTTCTCGGAGAGGGCGCCAAGATAGATAATCTTGTCCAAATCGCGCATAATGTGCAAATCGGGCGTCATGCCCGCCTTGCGGGTACGGTTGGCCTCGCGGGCAGTTGCGTGATCAAAGATTATGCTGTGCTTGGCGGTGGTGTCGGCGTCGGCAATGGTGTTGAAATCGGCGCTCACGCAGTGATCGCTGGGCGTTCGGTGGTGTTTCGGACGGTGCCCGATGGCGAGTTTTATGCTGGCTATCCCGCTCGTCCTTTGAAGGACTGGCAAAAGCAGCAGGCTTTTATTAGCCGCCTACAACGGCAAAAGTCTAAGGGTAAAGGTCAAGATAATGAGTGAGATACACCCCAGTTCAGTGATTGACGCCGATGCCACGCTGGGGGACGGCGTAAAAATTGGCCCCTTCTGCCATATCGGCGCTGGTGTGACACTGGGCGACGGGGTTGAACTCATTGGTCATGTCTCAATTATGGGAAATACGCAAATGGGTGCCGGCAGTAAGGTTTTCCCTTTCGCATCGCTGGGTGGGGCGACGCAAATTCTCGATCAATCCAAGCCCGTTGGGCACCTCATCATAGGCGCCAATAATACCATTCGCGAATATGTGACGATGCAGCCCGGCCAACTCGATGATCCAGCGGAAACGCGTATTGGTGACAATAATTTATTTATGGTCGGCACCCATATCGCGCATGATTGCCGCGTCGGGAATAATAACGTCTTTGCTAATCATGCGACTTTGGCAGGGCATGTGACCGTCGGTAATTATGCCAATATTGGCGGCCTATCAGCAGTGCATCAATTTTGTCATATCGGCGATTATGCCTTTATCGGTGGGCACAGTATGGTTGCTGGGAATGTTATTCCTTTTGGTATGGTTTATGGCGATCGTGCAAATTTGGAGGGCTTAAATATTATCGGCATGAAGCGCCGCGGTTTTGCACGTGACGATATTCACGCCGCGCGCAATCTGTTTACCGATTTGTTCCGCGACCAAGCGGGTGCCGAATTTAATACCCGTTTGGCGGCAGCGCGGACAAAATATAAGGATGACCAAGTCGCCTTGCTGATACTTGATTTTGTGAGCAACGCCAATGATCGTGGCTTTTGTCAGGGCGAGTGATGCCTGACCGCCTCGCCATTATTGCTGCTGGTGGGGATTTGCCCCTGCAAATCTCTCAGGCGCAAAAACAGCAAGGGCATGATGTCTTCCTTTTAGCTCTTGATGGTATCGCATCTGAAGCGACCTGCGCATCGGCCGACGCCGTGAAACAGATCCTCGCCGTAAGTGAAATCGTTGATCTTTTAAAGGCGGCGCAATGCTCGCAATGCGTTTTTATTGGGCGACTGGATCGTCCAAATATGAGCAACCCGCCCGCCGATGCTGGTCTGCAAGATGTCATCCAACGCTTTGCTGCCAACCCCGGTGGCGATGACGCGCTATTACGCGCCGTGCTCGGTTATTTTGAAGATCAAGGCTTTCAAATCCTTGGGGCCGACAGTTTGATGCTTGAGTTTAAAGCGCCGGCAGGGTGCCTGACCGTGGCAACGGCCGACGATGATGCGCGCGATATCGAGCGCGGTATTGAGCTGTTGCGAGCGCTTTCGCCCTATGACGTCGGGCAGGCTTGTGTCATATCGCAAGGGCAGGTGGTGGCCGTCGAAGGGCCTGAAGGCACTGATGCCATGCTGGCGCGGGCTGGAGATATATTGAAGGCGCGTGGCGGACAGTCAGGGGTTTTGATCAAATTCCCCAAAACCAGCCAAGATACACGGATCGATTTGCCAGCGATTGGGCCACTGACAATTGCCAATGCTATTGCCGCTGGGCTTAAGGGGCTGGTGTTTCAGGCCGATGGCGCCTTATTGATTGATCGCGAGGCCTGCATCGAAGCTGCCAATCAAGCGGATTTTTTTATCGAGGGTCGGTCAGCGTGAACCAGCAAACACGCGCTCCGATATTTGCCGTTATTGCCGGCGAAGCATCGGGCGATATTTTGGGCGCAGGCTTGATCAAGCAACTTGCACAACGTGTCCCCAACGCATCTTTTATCGGAGTCGGCGGACCTTTGATGGAGGCAGAAGGCCTGTCGTCGGTGTTCCCGATGTCGGATATTGCCGTCATGGGATTTGCTGCAGTTATAAAGAAATTACCATTTCTTTTTAATCGTTTACGGGTGATTTGTGATTTTTTAGTGGAGTCTAAGCCGGACGTCATTATTTGCGTCGATGCGCCCGATTTTAACCATCGCTTGGCACGCCGCATGAAAAGACGATGCCCAGATATTAAAATCATTGATTACGTGGTTCCGAGCGTTTGGTTCTGGCGCTCTGGTCGCGCCAGCGCGATGGCGCAGTATTTTGATCATTGCTTGGCACTGCTGCCATTTGAGCCAGAGGTGTTAAAAAATCTTGGCGGGCCGGCAAGTAGTTTCGTTGGTCACCGCGCCATAGAAGCAGTGGCATCGGATAGCGAAGTGGCCGCGTTGCGCGCCGCGCTCGATATTGGACCTGATGCGCCATGTCTGGTTTTACTCCCAGGAAGTCGCCGCGCCGAGGTTGAAACCTTGATGCCGATTTTCCGCCACGTCACGGCGCAACTCCGGCGGGAGTTTGGACGTTTGCGCCTGTTGATGCCCCTGGTTCCGCATTTGGCGGCAGAGCTTAAGGCGCAAATACAGGACTGGCCGTATGAGGTTATTTGTATCGAGGATGAGCGGCAGAAATATGCCAGCTTACGTTTAGCCGATTTAGCCTTGGCTGCCTCCGGTACGGTGGCCCTAGAGATTGGTCTCGCGCATACGCCGATGATAATCGGCTATCCGTCGAGCGGTATGCTCGAAAGCTATGTTATGAAGTTCATTGCCCGTGCGCCGTCGGTCAATTTGGTTAATCTGGTGCTTGATCGACCAGTTGTGCCAGAGCTTTTGAGCGATAATCTAACGGCTGATTACATGCTTGCTTTAGCGCGCAATTACCTGCGCGATCCAGAGCTTCGCGAGCGCACCATAGACGCCTTAGAAGCATTCAGCGCGATTATGCAAAAAGATGGAAATCCGCCAGATGCGGAGGCGGCAGACGCCGTTCTCCGCATTGCTGGCGTGTCGTCAACTAGCGCTTGTTGAGCGCGACGTAGTCGCGTTCGGCGGCACCAACGTAAAGCTGACGCGGGCGTCCGATGCGCTGACTTGGGTCTTCGATCATCTCATTCCATTGCGATACCCAGCCCACGGTTCTTGCCAAGGCAAACAGCACGGTAAACATCGTGGTTGGGAAGCCCATGGCTTTCAGCGTAATGCCGGAATAGAAGTCGATATTCGGATAGAGTTTTTTCTCGACGAAATACTCATCGCTCAGCGCAATCCGCTCAAGCTCCATAGCTACGGCCAAGAGCGGATCGTCTTTCACGCCCAATTCGTTAAGCACTTCATGGCAGGTTTTCTGCATCACGCGCGCGCGCGGATCGTAGTTTTTATAGACGCGGTGTCCAAAGCCCATCAGGCGGAAGGGGTCGTTTTTGTCTTTGGCGCGGGCGATAAATTCAGGGATGCGATCAACCGAGCCGATTTCATTCAGCATATCAAGCGCGGCTTCATTGGCGCCGCCATGCGAAGGCCCCCACAAGCAAGCGATACCAGCTGCGATACAGGCAAACGGGTTGGCGCCCGATGAACCAGCCAGACGAACTGTTGAAGTCGAAGCATTTTGCTCGTGATCAGCGTGTAGGATAAAAATTTTATCCATGGCGCGGGCCAATGTCGGGCTTACGTTGTATTCTTCGCAAGGTACGGCAAAGCACATATGCAGGAAGTTAGACGCATAATCGAGATCATTGCGCGGGTAGATAAAGGGCTGGCCGACAGAATATTTATAGGCCATGGCCGCAATGGTCGGAATTTTCGCGATCAAGCGGCGGCTGGCAATCTTGCGTTGCTCGGGGTCATTGATGTCCGTGCTGTCGTGATAGAAAGCTGATAGGGCACCGACAACACCGACCATGACGGCCATCGGGTGAGCGTCGCGACGGAAGCCCGTCGAGAATTTGTAAAGTTGCTCATGCAACATGGTGTGGCGGGTGATCGCCGTATCGAACTCCTTAAGCTGGTCTTTGTTTGGCAGTTCGCCATTCAAGAGTAGGTAGCAGGTCTCGATAAAAGAGCCTTTTTCTGCCAATTGGTCGATCGGGTAGCCCCGGTGTAGCAGGATACCTTGCTCACCATCGATATAGGTGATGCTTGATTTACAGCTCGCCGTAGAGGTAAAGCCTGGGTCATAAGTGAACTGGCCAGTTTGGCTGTACAGGCTTGATACGTCGATCACGTCTGGTCCAATGGTCCCCGCCTCGACGGCAAACTCAAAATCCTTACCCGCGGTCTGCAGCTTGGCGTTATTTTTTGATTTTGTCATAGAAAAACCTCCAGATAAAAGGAATGCGCAACTGAGCGTGCTTATACCACAGAGCTAGCAGGACTGCTAGCTAACCAGTCCCTAATTTAAGCCCGTCTTGCACTCTGCCCACAGTTTCCTCTTGTCCCAAAATAACCAGAATATCGTATAGATTTGGTGAATTAGGCGTTCCCGTTAGCACAGCGCGAAGTGCGGGGCCCAATTCGCCTAATTTCTGGCCTTTTTCGGCCAAAAACGCTTCGGTGAGGGCCTTTATTCCAGTTTCTGACCAGTCGCTGGCTTGTTCGAGCATGGGCAAAAACGCCTGTAAATTAGCCATACGCTGTGGCGTCATCATTTTCCGCGCCGCGTCGTCGATGGCAATTGGCCGTTGCGCGAATATAAACCCAGCGGCTTGCGCCAGCTCGGGCAAGGTTTGTGCCCGTTCCTTTAGTTGCGGCATGGCCAATCGGATCTTTTCGCGCGCGGCTTGCGCTTGCGGAGCGCGTTCTAGAATATCGGCCAACAGCGTCTCGTCATCGCTGGCGCGTAGATGAAATGCGTTTACATGGCTTAGTTTTTCGATATCGAAACGTGCCGGAGCTTTTCCGATGGCTTTTAAATCAAACCAGTCGACCAATTGTTCGGTTGAGAATAATTCGTCATCGCCATGGCTCCAACCGAGGCGCGCTAAATAATTGCGCATGGCTTCGGGTAAAAAACCCATATCGCGATAGGCCTCGGCACCCAGCGCACCATGGCGTTTCGAGAGCTTGGCGCCATCGGCGCCATGAATAAGTGGAATATGAGCAAACTGCGGCACGGCCCAGTTGAGGGCTTGATAGATTTGCGTTTGGCGCAAAGCATTGGTCAAGTGATCGTCGCCACGAATGACATGCGTAATATTCATATCATGATCGTCAACCACCACGCTCAGCATGTAGGTTGGCGTGCCGTCGGCGCGGAGCAAGATAAGATCGTCGAGTTGTTCATTGTCGACCGCGACATCGCCCTGAACAATATCCTGGATCTGTGTCTGACCCGCCAGCGGCGATTTGAACCGCACGACGGTTCGTCCCGCTTGATAGGGAAGCGCGCGTTCCCGACAGGTGCCGTCATAGCGTGGTGGCTTGCCTGCGTCGCGGGCGCGTTGGCGCATCGCCTCTACCTCGTCTGGCGAGCAATCACAGCAATAGGCATGGCCAGCGACAACGAGCTGATGCGCAATTTCGGCGTGGCGTTCGGCATTAGCGTGTTGATAGACAGGCGGCGCGTCGGGCGTCAGACCGAGCCAATCGAGGCCGTCAAAAATAGCGGCAATCGCCTCAGGGGTTGATCGGGCACGATCTGTATCTTCTATCCGCAATAGAAATTGGCCGCCGCAATGGCGGGCAAAAGCCCAATTAAACAGTGCCGTGCGTGCGCCGCCAATATGCAAAAAGCCAGTGGGCGATGGCGCGAAACGCGTAATGACCGCAGAACCGGTCGTCGTACTGGTCATGCGTTGGTCTATCCTTACGAAATTAAATACGAGACACCTCTCCTAGCACATTTGCCGCGTTTGACATAGTCTGGAACATTAAGTTGTGTGGTGCGCTCAGCTAATTGGGACACCAATAAGAACAAGAATAACATCATGTCACCTCACCTCATTGTTCCTCTAGCTTCTTTGGGGCTCATTATTGGGCTGGCGGGCTTTTACGCGCTTCCCAATGATCCGACCACGATCTTATTGGCGGCCGCACTCGGTTTGGCTGGCGTCGCTACTATTGCAATGGTCATCATCTCTCGAAATCTACTGGGGCCTCGCGCTTGGCTGGCTCTGCCGAGCTTGTTTACCTTCACCATAGCGGCTTTGGGACTGCTCTATGGAGCCTGGGATACGGATCGTCTTGCCAATCGCTTTGATACTGTGGCGCCGTTAATGGCGCGAGTGCTGGAAACTGGGCAGGTGCAGGCAAGACTTGTCGAGCTCGAGCCGTATCGCCGTGACGGCTATGTTGGGGATGCTGATATCGGGCAGGGGCTTAATCTGCGGCTTTATGACCGTGGCAAGCATTTATCGGCGGAGATGATCGGCTGTGAAATCCTTCTGGTGGGGCGCTTAATTCCCTCTCGGCCTCCTGCCGCAGAATATGGTTACGATCCGAGGGCAATCGCATTTTTCAAGGGTGAGGCGGGACGCTTTTCGGTGCAGCGCGTCTCGTCCACGCAATGCCCGAGGCGAGCCTCGTTACCGACAATAATTGCGAAATGGCGTCATGACGCCGCGTTGCGTTATCGCGACGCCATGTCGGTGCCAGCATCAGCCTTAGCCTCGGCTTTATTGTTTGGCTTTCGCGGCGCCTTGCCCGAGCCGACCAAGCAAGCCTATCGCTTCAGTGGCTTGGCGCATATTTTGGCGATATCGGGGTTGCATATGGCGCTGGTTGCGGGCGGCCTATTTGCCTTTATGCGCTTATGTTTGGCGGCGCTAACGGCACCGGGTGGTATGCTGAATAGCCGCGGCCTGAGTGCCGGCTTTGCTTTGTTTGGAGCGTTGGCGTATTTGTTTTTGTCAGGCGCTGCTTATGCGACACAGCGGGCCTTTATCATGATAGCCTGTATTTTTCTCGCCATTCTGTTGCGCCGGCCTGTGGTTAGCATTCATACCGCGGCGCTGGCCGCTTTTTTGATTTTGGGGGTGGATCCGAGCGCCATAAAGTCGCCAGGATTTCTCATGTCTTTCGCGGCGGTGATTTCCTTGATCCGTTTTTATCATTGGTATTTTCACGCTGTTAACCGGCCGGCGCGGCAGCATGGTTCTCTCTGGACTGTCGCTGTGAATTATCTGATTGGTCTGAGCCTTACGAGCCTCGTCGCGGGGCTGTCGACGGGGCTAATCGGTCTATCATTTTTCAATCAACTGGCGGTCTATGGTTTGCTGGCAAATTTTCTCGCTATGCCAATCTTTGTATTCTGGGTCATGCCAGCCCTGATTGTGTCTTACCTGCTTCTTGTCACACCCTTATTTCCGTTTTTCGCGATGCTGGTCGAGCGGGGCTTGGAGTTGATTTCTAGCGTCGCCGTCTGGATATCTAACTTGCCAGGGGCGGTGCGTAAGGTTGGGCTTTTACCCGATAGTTATCTGATCATTGTGGCGCTATTTTTTATCGGCTTGGCTGGATGTTGGTGGCAAGGCCGAAGAATTTGGCTGCTACCACTCCTGTTCGTCGCTGTGATCGCCGAGGGTCGTCCAAGCTTGCCCGATATTTATATTCTTGGACGAGGCCGAGAGATCGCCTATCGCGATGCGTTGGGTCAGCTTAAATTGATCGCGCCAGCGCAGGATGAATTTGTTGTTTCGCAGTGGTTTGCGCTTGAAGGACAGGCCATAATCTCAGCGTCAGGAGACGCCTGCGGTGCCAGCTATTGTCGTCTCATCAGCCGTGACGGTAGGCGGTTGGATGTTGCTTATTCAGCTCGCGCTCTCAATGTTGCTTGTCGCTATGCAGATATTGTGATTTCACCCGTTGCGCGGCAATCAGTATGCTTGGCGCTGTATCTTTACACGGGCAAATATGCGCCAGATGCGGTTCATGCCGTTTATTTGGACGGCACGCACCTGTCGCGGGTCGTTGACACACGCGAAACGGGCCGCAGGCTTTGGCAAGTTAGCACGACGAAATGAAACAATCGTTAGATTAATATTTACGGATCAAGCCGACGAGACGGCCTTGCACCCGAATTTGTTCACTTCGGAAAATGCGGGTCTCGTAAGCGGGATTGGCTGCTTCTAGAGCAATCATCTCGCCTTTGCGCCGTAAGCGCTTCAGGGTTGCTTCATGCCCTTCAACGAGCGCAACCACAATCTCACCATTATCGGCAGTGTCGCCGCGTTGAATAATGGCGGTGTCACCATCCAAAATACCAGCATCAATCATCGAGTCGCCGTGTACTTCCAACGCGAAATGTTCGCCACTCCGCATCAGCTCAATCGGAATAGAGATATGATGGGTTTCATCTTGCAAGGCCTCGATCGGCGTACCAGCAGCAATACGACCCATCACGGCGATCGGAACGCTGCGATCGTCATTCGACGGGCGCGGCACCCGAGAGGTCATCGGGCGAGCCTGCTTTTTCAAGGAAGGTGCCATGGTCTCGGGCAGCTTTACAATATCAAGGGCGCGGGCACGGTGCGCCATGCGTTTTACGAAACCACGTTCTTCAAGCGCCGTAATCAAGCGGTGAATGCCGGATTTCGATTTCAGGTGAAGGGCTTCTTTCATTTCATCAAAGCTTGGTGAGACACCAGTCTCTTTAAGACGCTCATTGATGAACATAAGCAGTTCGTATTGTTTTTTCGTCAGCACAGTGCACCCCTACAAATGAGAACGAATCGATAACTTTTTTGTTCTACTTTCATTCGCCCGACGGAACAAGGGTGATATCAGCTTTTTTTTTGCCCTTTTTGTTTTTTTTTAATCAATGCGATTTATGCAGGGCGTTGCAATATTTTTCGTGTGGCTTGGCTCACATCACTCTGGCGCATCAAGCTCTCGCCGATCAAGAAACCATGCGCACCGGCCGCATGGAGATCATATAGTTCTTGCGCTGTAAAAATACCACTTTCGCTGATAATCAAACGATCTTTATCGCAAGCTTCGATCAGGGAGTAGGAGGTTTGCAGCGTAGTCTCAAAACTGCGCAGATTGCGATTATTAATACCGATCATTTTCATATCGAGGGCTTGCGCGCGATCGAGTTCGTTGCGGTCGTGCACCTCGCAAAGGACATCCAAGCCCAATTCTTCGGCACACGCTTTCAATGCCGTCGCGGTTGGGTCATCCACCGCCGCCATAATGATCAAAATCGCGTCGCCGCCCCAAGCGCGGGCTTCATAGACTTGATAGGTGTCGAACATAAAGTCTTTGCGCAAGGCAGGAAGCTGAACCGCATTGCGCGCCGCAGTTAGATATTCGGGTTGCCCTTGAAAGGAGGGGCTGTCAGTTAAAACCGATAAGCAGTCGGCGCCGCCAGCGGCGTAGGCGGCGGCCAAAGCTGGAGGGTCGAAGTCGGCACGGATCAAGCCTTTCGAAGGGCTGGCTTTCTTAATCTCTGCAATCAGGCCGGGGCGACCGGCTCGGCGCGCTGTCTCGAGAGCTTTGATAAATCCGCGCGGCGGTGTTTGCGCGGCAATCCGATCGGCGAGTAGATCTAGGGAACAGCTTGCCTTAGCGGCCTCGATTTCCGTGCGTTTATAGGTCTCAATTTTTCGTAAAATATCCGCCATGCTTATTGCCCCACCGCTGGTATCTGCCTTACGACGCGTCGCTGGCTAATTTCTGACTGGTGGCGGCAAGCGCTGCCAACACATGTGAAGCATCGCCATTGTCGATGGCCGCGCTGGCAAGGGCAATGCCGGCTTTTAATGTCGAGGCTTTTTCGGCAACAACCAAGGCGGCGGCGCTGTTCAAAAGCACAATGTCGCGATAAGCCCCGGTTGCACCTGCGAGCACGTCGCGCAAGGCGAGCGCATTTTCTTCCGGCGTACCGCCGATCAGATCGCGCGGTGACGCGCGGTTTAAGCCGACATCCTCAGGGTTGACTTCGAGGCTCCTAATTTCACCATTGGTGAGCGTCGCGACATAACTTGTGCCCGTGGTTGTCAGCTCGTCCAAACCGTCTTCGCCATGCACGATCCAAGCGTTGGTACTACCCAATTTGTTCAGCGTTTCGGCTAGCGGAATAAGCCAGCGGCGATCAAACACCCCGAGCAACTGGCGCTTGGCGCGTGCCGGATTGGAAAGCGGGCCGAGCAGGTTAAAAATTGTGCGGACGCCGAGCGCTTGCCGCACTGGCCCAACATGGCGCATGGCAGCATGATGCGCAGGGGCGAACATAAAACCCATGCCGACTTCACGGAGGCACCGGCTGATGGCGGCGGGCGCTAGATTTAAGTTGACCCCGAGGGTTTCTAGAACTTGTGAAGATCCAGATTTTGAGCTGAGGGCACGATTGCCATGTTTTGCAACCGGCACACCGCAGGCTGAGACAACAAAGGCAACAGCAGTTGATATATTGTAACTGCCAGAGCCATCGCCACCAGTACCGCAGGTGTCGATCGCATCTTCCGGTGCCTCAACGGCGAGGGCATGAGCGCGCATCACTTCGGCGCCAGCAGTGAGCTCCTCAACCGTTTCGCCGCGCATGTGCAGCGCCATCAAAAAAGCGCCAATTTGTCCAGCATCAGCTTGCCCATCTAAGATGAGAGAAAAAGCGTCTCGCGCCATATCGAACGGCATGGGCTTGCCGGAAGCGAGATGCGCCAGAGTGGGTTTCAAGTCAGACATTCAGATCACCAGACTTTCGAACGCACTACTGGCATTTGAAACCGTCAGCCCCGCCAGCTGTAAGAAATTACCCAACAAGCGGTGGCCGTCTTCTGAGGCAATGCTCTCAGGGTGAAATTGAACACCGAAAACGGGGCGCTCTTTATGCGCCAGCGCCATGATTAAACCATCCTCACTCTCAGCAGTGACCTCAAGACAATCGGGCAAGCCGACGCGATCGACCATCAGCGAGTGATAGCGGGTAATCCGCAATGGCGATGGTAGGCCGGCAAAAATGCCGCTTCCGACATGCGAAATATTGCTCAATTTTCCGTGCATGATTTGCGGCGCGCGCACCACGCTTCCACCAAAGGCTTGGCCGATCGATTGATGACCGAGGCAAACCCCCAAAATCGGCAAATCGCTTGGCGCCGAAGCAACCAGCTCGAGGCAGATCCCCGCCTCATTTGGAGTGCAAGGGCCGGGCGACAAGATGATGGCGTCAGGTTTTTGCGCGATGACCTGATCTGCCGAAAGGCTATCATTTCGAATGACCTCGCAACGATGCCCAATATCGCCAATAAACTGCACGAGGTTATAGGTGAAACTGTCATAATTATCGATCAACGTGATCATGGTCTTTTGTTCCGTCGGTCTTGGGCAATCGCTAAGGCTTCTTCTGCGGCGCGGAATAAGGCCTTCGCTTTATTGACGGTTTCATCATACTCATATTGCGGGGTTGAATCAAAAACAACGCCGCCACCGGCTTGCACGTAGAGCCTGTCATCTTTTACGATGGCGGTACGTAGGGCGATGCAACTGTCCATATCGCCGCCGGCTGAAAAATAACCGACACAGCCAGCATAAATGCCGCGCTTGTCGACCTCGAGCTCATCGATAATCTCCATAGCGCGAATTTTTGGTGCTCCCGAAACGGTGCCAGCGGGAAAGCCCGCTTGTAGGGCATCGATGACATCGAGATCTTGGCGGAGTGTGCCCGTGACATCAGAGACAATATGAATCAAATGCGAGGTTTTTTGCAGTCCAAAGGCTTGATTGACTTTGACCGAGCCGAGCTCTGAAACGCGTCCGACATCGTTGCGGCCGAGATCCAGAAGCATGAGGTGTTCGGCCCGCTCTTTTTCATCGGCGAGAAGTTCAGCGCCAATACGCTGATCATCCTCTAAGGTCTCGCCGCGCCGTCGCGTTCCAGCAATTGGACGAATATTTACGGTCCGGTTTTGCACGCCGACGAGCACTTCGGGGCTAGAGCCGACCACAGAAAACCCTTCAAAATTCAAAAAGAACAAATAAGGCGACGGGTTCACGCGGCGCAAAGCTCGATACAGGCTAAAGGGCGGCAGCGGGAAGGGGGCTTGGAACCTCTGGCTCAAGACAACCTGAAAAATATCGCCGGCCGAAATATAATCACGCGCCCGATCAACAATCGCGAAATAATCCGCTTCGCTCATATTTGAGCTAATAGTGAGTTCGCCCGCATCGATCGCTACGGTTTCCCGTTCAACCGGGGTATCAAGACGTAAGCGTGCCTCGAGCAAGCGCGAGCGGGCCGCTTCATAAGCGCTCTCGGCATCGACATGCGCCGCGGGCCGAACCGGGGTGACGAGTTTCAAAGTATCGGTCACAGTATCAAAAACAGCGATCAAGGTTGGAC
>JAYODZ010000027.1:0-6989 GCA_038106515.1 Rhodobiaceae bacterium | reverse complement strand
GATCAGGAGGCAGTCGGGGACATCAAGGGCGCGCGGGTTGCCGTCTGGCAAATTCTCCATTTGCTTGACCATATCATACGACAAATAACCGAATATGCCGGCCGCCATGGACGGGATGTTGGCATCGAGCTCGATCGCTGACTCCTTTAGAACCGCCCGTAAGGCGTCGAGAGGTTGGTCGTCGACGGCTTCGTAAACGCCGCTCTCAAGGTTACGACACATGCTGGTTTTGCCGTCGCTGACACGAAAGATCAGGTCGGGGTCTAAACCGATCACCGAGTAGCGGCCCTTAATATCGCCGTCTTCAACAGACTCGAGCAAGAAGCTATTCGGTGTCATGGCTGCCAGTTTTATGTAGCTGGCAACAGGCGTTTCGAGATCCGAGATAAGGTCAATCCATACAACCTGTGATCGCCCCGCCTGATAACGCGATGTAAAGCGATCGAGAGTCGGGGTGAGCTCATCCATCGGGTTAGTTGGCTTGCAAGGATTTTTGGAGTGCCACCGTATCCACGCTGACACCCATACTCGTCTGGAGCGAGCCGATGAATTGATTGGTTAAGTCACCACGGAACCGCTCGCGTTCATTCTCATAAATTGTCGCAACCGATTGGTCATTATCGCGGCTCGGCGCAATGACTTTATTGACTTGCATAACAATCAAGCTGCCGCCGAAGCCAACCGGTGCCCATACGAATTCGGCTTCGCGGGCGGCGAAAATGCGGCTAATCCCGTCAGCCGAGAATGTCTCATTGCGCGACTGACGCGTTAACTGCTCCGAGGTGAAGGCTTTTCGCCCCAGGTCGGCTTCAATATCATCAAAGTTTCCTGAACTATTACCTTTTTCGGCAAGGTGTTCGGCCATTGCCTCAAGCAATCTCTGCTGTTCAGTCTTCTGCCATTGGGCAATCACCTCGTCTCGTATTTCACTAAGCGGGCGACTGCGGGTTTCTTGAACCTCGTCGAGGCGGACCCAATAGAGCGTGCCATCGGCGGCTTCAAACATGGGAAGGTCTTGTCCCACAGTGGCCGCAAAAATTTCTTGCGCGATGCCGACGAAACGATCGACCAAGGGTGAGGTTGATCCGTCGGCCAAGGCGCCGTCGCGATCAATTTTTGCAAGTTTCAAGAGATCCAGATCAAAGCGTTGCGCAATGCTCTCGAATAATTCACCGGCAGACATTTCGTCGAGAATGCGTTCGGAAAACTTAATCAGTTCGTCATTGGCGCGCATTTGGCGGATGTCGCCTTCGATTTGATTGCGAACAGCTTCGAGCGGCGTCACTTCGGCGGGGGTGATGCTACGAATACGTAAAATCACCGAGCCCAACGGGCCTTCAATGATGTCGCTGATCTCACCTTCATTGAGGGCAAAAGCGGCGTCGGCCAATTCGACCGAAATAATTTCATCGCGCGTGACATCGCCAAGATCCGTGTTGTCCAATGTCTGACCGACGGCTTTGACAATTTCAACAAATGATTTTCCTGCCGCGATGGCCTCGCGTGCTTTGGCGATGCTGTCGTCGTCATTCATCAAAAGCTGATCCACCTGACGCCGTTCTGGCTTGGCGAATTCAGCTTCGCGGAATGAATATTCTTCCTGAATGTCCTCTTCCGTGACTTCGAGATTGGCGGCGAAGTGATCGGGGGCAATCGCCAAGATGCTGGCGGTACGTCGTTCCGGTTCAGAGAAGCGTAAACGCGCAGCTTCGTAAAACGACTGCAACTCCTCTTCCGCCGGCTCGCCGACGTCACCGACGGCATCGGCCGGAATAATGACATAGCGCACGACACGGCGCTCGAGAATATAGTCATACATGCGGTCGAGCAGGGCGTCCGGCATTACCGCCATTTTGCTCGTCGCATCGAGCAATTGCGCGCGTGTCGCGTAATCTTTCTGATCCTTGGTAAACAGCTTTTCGGTCAAGCCATTGCGTTGCAAAATAATGCGGAACAGATTGTCATCAAATTGGCCGTTGGCACCTTTGAAGGCTGGATCGTCCAAAATCGATTGTGCGACAGCTTTGTCGCTTAAGGTGAGGCCCATGTCTTCGGTTGCATTGTTCACCGCGGCCATTCCGATCATGGCCGCCAGCACTTGCTGATCAATGCCATTGGCGCGGGCTTGCTCTACCGTAATTTGCTGGCCGAGTTCGCGCGACAGGGCTCCGAGTTGCTGGTTGAAACGCAGTCTGAACTCGACGACGTCGATATTTTTATTGCCGACCCGCGCGATGGTGTTTTGCGACAAGGTGGTAAAGCTGTCGGCAATGCCCCAGACCGCAAAAGCGACTACCAAAAGTAAGATAAGGGCAATGCCAAAAAGCCCGCTGACGGATGACCGAAGTTTTTGCAGCATAAATGATCCTGTGTTCTATCGCCTAGATGATGCCGAGCTCCGAAAAGAGCCGAATTTGAGCGCATCATAGGGCGGGAGGGGTATGTTTCGCAAGTCTTACTGCATGGACTTGTCATATTACCCCGTTTGCCGCTAAACAAAGCCCATAAGCCGATTTCGGCGGAGCATCGCAAAGGAGAGGTTTCATGCCATCAGTTTCAAAAACGCGCTCTGTGCGTCCCCCAAAAACGTTAATTGCTGGCAACTGGAAAATGAACGGGACGCGACAGGATCTGTCGCAAGTTCGGGCGCTCCGGAAAATCAGCGCCAGCGCGTCGGTCGATATTGCGATTTGTCCCCCGGCGACTTTGCTTGGGGCAATGCGCGAGACGGTGCGCGGTTCAAAAATCGCTTTTGGTGGGCAAGATTGTCATACTCAAACCCAGGGGGCGCATACCGGCGATATCAGCGCCGAGATGATTAAAAGCGCAGGGGCTCGATATGTGATTGTTGGTCACTCGGAGCGGCGCAGCGATCACGGGGAGAATAATAAAGTGGTGGCCGCGAAGGTCGCTGCGGCACATCGGGCGGGCTTGGTCGCCATTATGTGCCTTGGGGAAACCCTTGCCGAACGCAAGAAGGGCGATGCGCTGAAGGTTATTGGTCAGCAGTTACGCGGCTCATTGCCGAAAGGCGTGTCGTCAAAAAATACTGTTATTGCCTATGAGCCGGTTTGGGCGATTGGTACGGGGTTGACCCCAACATCGCAGGAAATTGCGCAGGCTCACGCCCATTTGCGCCGCGCTTTGGTTCGTTTAAGCGGTGCTGATGGCGAAAAAATTCGTATTTTGTATGGCGGGTCGGTAAAACCCGACAACGCCAGAGAAATCCTTGGTCTCGCCAATGTTAACGGCGCTTTGGTTGGTGGCGCGAGCTTAAAAGCAAAGGATTTTGGGGCGATTATAAAAGCCAGCGCCTAGGGCTGGCTTTTTGCGCAAAAATATTATAGAAGCGCATGGAATTTACGAGGTAACGCTATGTCTACAATCTTGCTCACCATCCATCTTCTGGTGGCTTTAGCCATGATCGTCATGGTGCTGTTGCAGCGCTCCGAGGGCGGGGCTTTAGGCATTGGCGGCAGTGGCGGTATGATGAGCGGGCGTGCCCTCGGTAACACGCTAACGCGCCTCACGGCAATTTTTGCGACGATTTTCTTTATCACCAGTATTGGTTTGACAATTTTGGGGTCGGTCGAGAAAAATAGCTCGGTTCTCGATGGCGTTATTCAGCGCGACGAAAATTCGGGCGAATTAGCGCCGCCACCGGTTCTACCCGAGCCTGAGCTGCCGACGCCTAGTAAATAGGCCTAAACGGAACGGCGGCACGCCCGCCGCGCCTTTCTATACCCAAAAAAATGCAATTTAATCCTTGAGCGGTGATTTTGATGTCGCGCGAATCATCCCGATAGGGTACTTTCATCTCCCATGGCGCGTTTTATTTTTATCACTGGCGGCGTGGTTTCCTCCCTTGGAAAAGGCCTTTCATCTGCAGCTCTCGGAGCGCTTTTGCAGGCGCGCGGCTATTCCGTCCGACTGCGTAAGCTTGATCCCTATTTGAATGTCGACCCGGGGACGATGAGCCCCTATCAGCACGGCGAGGTTTATGTCACGGATGATGGAGCTGAGACTGATCTTGATTTAGGCCATTACGAGCGCTTCACGGGTGTTCCCGCATGTCGCGGCGACAATATTACCACCGGACAAATCTATCAGAGCATTATCATGCGCGAGCGGCGCGGCGATTATCTCGGCGGCACGGTGCAGGTTATCCCGCATGTCACGGATGCCATAAAAGCTTTTATCACGGCCAACACAGAAGACGTCGATTTCGTCTTGTGTGAAATCGGCGGCACTGTCGGCGACATAGAAGCTCTGCCATTTTTCGAGGCTATCCGGCAATTGGGCAATGAGCTGCCGCGCAACAAAGCCATTTTCATGCATCTGACGCTATTGCCCTACATCAGCACAGCGGGTGAAATGAAAACCAAGCCGACACAGCACTCGGTTAAGGAGTTGCGCTCCATCGGTATTCAACCCGACATTCTTTTATGCCGATGTGATCGGCCTATTCCAGAGGGCGAGCGACGGAAAATTGCCTTATTCTGTAATGTACGAGATAGCGCGGTGATTGAAGCGCCTGACGTCGATTCAATTTACGCGGTACCGCAGACATACCATAATAACGGTCTCGACACGGAAGTTTTGGACGCCTTTGGCATTGACGATGCACCGGCGCCAGATATGTCGGTTTGGGATGATGTCGTCCAAAGCGTCCGCGAGCCCGAGGGCGAGGTCACGATCGCTATTGTTGGTAAATATACAGAACTCAAAGACGCTTATAAGTCACTGATCGAGTCGCTGCATCATGGCGGTATTGCCAACCGTGTGCGCGTTAATCTGGAATGGATGGACTCGCAGATTTTTGAACGCGAGGATGCCGCGATCTATCTCGAGCGCGTCAACGGGATTCTCGTGCCAGGTGGTTTTGGAGAGCGCGGGGCTGAGGGCAAGATCGCCGCCGCAACCTTTGCGCGGACGCGCGATGTGCCCTATTTCGGCATTTGTTTTGGTATGCAAATGGCGGTGGTCGAAGCGGCGCGCAATCTTCTCGGTATCCAAGACGCCACGTCGACGGAATTCGGTCAAAGTGGCACGCCTGTGGTTGGTTTGATGACCGAATGGGCCAAAGGCGATATGCTTGAAAAACGCCGGCAAGGCGGTGATCTCGGCGGCACCATGCGGCTTGGTGCCTATGAAGCGATACTAGATCAGGGCAGCCGCGTTGAAGATATTTACGGCACGCAGATTATTTCTGAGCGCCACCGCCATCGCTACGAGGTCGATATGACTTATCGTGAGCGGCTTGAAGCGGTCGGCTTGAAGTTTTCTGGCGTTTCGCCGGACGGCGTCTTGCCGGAGATTGTTGAGATTGCCAATCACCCTTGGTTCATTGGGGTGCAATTTCATCCCGAGTTGAAGTCGCGGCCATTTGCACCGCATCCTCTTTTTGCATCCTTTATTGAAGCCGCTTTAACACAAAGCCGTTTGGTTTAAGCGCAGTCGGGAGGACGAAAATGCCCCATTTAAAGCACGAGAAAAGCGGTCTCGCGATCGGCGACGGCGCGCCGCTGTTATGCATTGCTGGTCTCAATGTTCTCGAGGATGAGGGGCTGGCCCTAGAGGTTGGGCAGCACTTAAAGTCAATTTGTCAGGATCAAGGCATTTCCTATGTCTTCAAGGCGAGTTTTGATAAGGCCAATCGCTCATCGATCAAAAGTTATCGCGGACCTGGTCTGAAGGCTGGTCTGGCGATCCTCGAAAAGGTCAAAGCGCAATTAAATGTGCCGATCGCAACGGATTTACACGAAGTTGACCAGGCCGAGCCAGTCGCGGCGATTGCCGATTTTGTACAAATTCCGGCGTTCTTAGTTCGGCAAACCGATCTGATTGTGGCCGCTGCCCAAGCGACGCAAAAACATGGCGGCATACTGCATGTAAAAAAAGCGCAGTTTCTGGCGCCGTGGGATTGCGCAAATATTGTCGACAAGGTGCGCGAAGTGGCTCCAGATTGCTCCATCATTTTGTGTGATCGTGGCACATCTTTTGGCTATAATAATTTGGTGGTCGATATGCTCGGGATTGGCGAGATGCGGAAACTCGGCGTGCCGGTTACCATGGATGCGACCCATGCAGTTCAACTTCCTGGAGCCGATCCACGGACCAAGGGCGCGTCGACAGGCGGAAGACGCGAGGGTGTACCCGTTTTGGCGCGTGCCGCCATCGCTGCAGGCGCCGACGGTGTGTTTCTCGAATTTCATCCTGATCCAGATGCGGCGCTGTGCGATGCGCCGAGCTGTCTAGCGTTGGCCGGTGCCGAAGGCCTGCTCAAGCAGCTGAAAGCAATTCGGGAAGTGCTAGCCTAGCGGCCCCGATAGGGCGGCACGCCCTGATCGGCAATAAACAGCCCATCGGGTGGGGTGGCGGTCTGCCAAAAAATATCAATCGGAATTCCGCCGCGCGGATACCAATAACCACCAATGCGCAACCAACGCGGTGCGAGGGTTTCTACCAGTCGCTTTGCAATATGAAGCGTGCAATCTTCATGAAAGGCACCATGATTACGGAAACTGCCCAAGAATAGCTTGAGGCTTTTGCTCTCGACCAGAAATTGGTCGGGTACGTAATCAATTACCAAATGCCCAAAATCGGGTTGCCCCGTGACGGGGCACAATGAGGTAAACTCAGGCACCGTAAAGCGAGCGACATAGTCGAGGTCGGGGTGAGGATTGGCTACCCGGTCAAGCGTTGCGGCTTCGGGGCTGGCCGGCAAAGACGCCTGTTGCCCGAGCTGGTTGGCGCCTTCAACCATGCTGTGGTCCCTGATAACTGACTGATTGGCCGAGCGAGTCGCGGTAAATCTCGATTTCCGACAGTCCAGGAAGGTCCGGGTGCAGCTGGTTCCAGATCCAAATCGAAATATTTTCCAAGGTCGGTAGGCCGAGATCGTTAATGTCATTTAGCAGATTGTGATCGAGACGGCTTTGAACGCGATCGAGCGCCGCTTTAAATTGATCGAGATCTAGAATTTGACC
>JAYODZ010000026.1:15251-19992 GCA_038106515.1 Rhodobiaceae bacterium | reverse complement strand
GAATGCACGGGGAGAGGCTTATCCAGACCCCGTTGCAGCCGCGCATCTCGCCGCCGAATGCGGGGTGGATAGTATTACGGCTCATTTGCGAGAGGATCGCCGGCACATGCGCGACAGTGATATGCGGCGTTTGCGGGACGACGTCAGTTTACCACTAAATATGGAAATGGCGGCAACCTCGGAGATGCAAGAGATTGCGCTGAATCTTAATCCTTTTGCGATTTGCTTGGTTCCAGAAAAACGCACAGAAGTGACGACCGAAGGCGGCCTTGATGTTGTTGGCCTAAAGGCGCATTTAACTGACTATGTTCGGCCCTTTAAAGCGCTGGGCTGTCGCGTTTCGCTGTTTATCGATCCCGAGGTGGCGCAAATAGAGGCGGCACACGCTTGCGGCGCCGATGCGATTGAAATTCACACCGGTGCCTATTGTCATGATGTGCAAGCAGGCCGCGATCACGCGACCGCGCTAGCGAAAATAACCGAAGCCGCGAAAGCCGCTTCGGCGTTCGGCCTCGAGGTGCATGCCGGGCATGGGCTGTGTTATCAATCTGTGTCGCCGATTGCCGCTATTTCTGAGATCGAAGAGCTTAATATTGGTCACTTCTTAATTTCGCAGTCGGTGTTTCTTGGTTTGGCTGGTGCTGTCGCTGAAATGCGGCGTCTCATGGATGCGGCTCGGATCTGATGATTATCGGTCTCGGTAACGATATTATTGACATTCGTAGGATCGAAAGGACATTGGACCGCTTCGGCCAACGCTTTGTCGATCGCCTGTTTACACCGGTTGAACAACAAAAATCGGATCGCCGCAAAAATCGCGCCGCCTCTTACGCTAAGCGCTTTGCCGCCAAAGAGGCCTGTTCCAAGGCGCTGGGAACAGGCTTGCGGCAGGGGGTGTTTTGGCGCGATATGGGGGTTGTTAACAAGCCATCGGGACAACCGACCTTGGAGTTAACGGGCGGCGCCTTGCAGCGGTTGCTGGCGATGACACCGGCTGGCTATCGGCCGCAGATTGATTTGACGATCACAGATGATTTCCCACAAGCGCAAGCAATTGTTATCATCACAGCGGTACGCGAGTCGGAAGGAAATGTAGAGTGAGTTCTTCATCAACTAAAAAGCCAGGCAAAACGGAAGAAGCGGGTTGGATCTCGACGTTAATTTGGGCTGGCGTTATTGCTTTGGTGATCCGCTCTTTATTATTTCAACCGTTTAATATTCCGTCTGGGTCAATGAAACCGACCTTGTTAATCGGGGATTATTTATTCGTTACCAAATATAGCTATGGTTTTTCTCGCCATAGCTTGCCTTTTTCTCCTGCCTTGGGCGAGGGACGCGTTTTAGCGCAGGCCCCGACGCGCGGCGATGTTGTGGTGTTCAAGCTGCCGAACGATGGGCAAACCGATTATATTAAGCGCTTAATTGGCCTACCTGGTGAACGTATCGTAGTGCGCGACGGGGTAGTGTTTATTAATGACCAGCAAGTTGAGCGCCAACAGGTCGAGGATTTTATTGATTACGATGCGGCTGGCCGTGAAAGACGCATTCGGCAATATCGTGAGACTTTGCCCAATGGCGTGTCTTATTTGACGCTGGATGAGATTGATGGCTCGATTGCTGACAATACCGGCGAGTATCTGGTTCCCGCGGGGCATTATTTTATGATGGGCGATAATCGAGATAACTCGACCGATAGCCGTTTCATGCGGCATGTCGGCTATGTGCCCGAAGATAATCTGGTGGGGCCAGCGCGGATTCTGTTCTATTCCTTTGATGACCTGACCGCTTGGTGGCAGGTTTGGCGCTGGCCGCAAGCGATGCGATATTCACGCTTTTTCAAGATTATAAATTAATGTCGAAGGCTTCTCTAAAAGCGCTTGAACAATATATCGGCTACCAGTTCAAGTCTCGCGATCTTTTGCAGCAGGCTTTGGCGCATCCAATCATTGCGGGACAGCATAATAATGAAATGCTCGAATTTCTTGGCGACCGCGTCTTGGGGTTGGTGTTGGCTGAATATTTGCTGTCCGCAAAGATGAAGAATGAAGGGGAGGCAGCACGGCATTTAGCGTATTTGGCGAGCGGGGCGTTATGCGCCGACATTGCAGCAGGGTGGCAATTGGATAAATATGTAACGGCCACTGCGGCGCAATTTACCGAGCGCGTTCTGGCAAATTATTGCGAAGCGATGATCGGCGCTGTGTATCAAGATGGTGGTCTGGACGCGGCCCGTCAGTTTATTCTACGCCATTGGGGGACGCGAATTTCAGAAACCCCGCCGATTGACGCCAAGACGGTGTTGCAAGAATGGGCTGCGAAGCAGGGTAAAGCCCTGCCGCAGTACAAGAAAATATCGGCGGAGGGACCGGCGCATCAACCCGTTTTCGTTTACCACGTCTCGCTTACCCCTGAAGTGGGCGCGCGCGGTAAGGGCCTGTCGCGGCGTCAGGCTGAGCAGGCGGCGGCAACGGCACTACTGCAGCAATTAGGTGTAATTACATGAGCGAAACATCAGAAACAACGCGCTGCGGCTTTGTCGCAATCATTGGGCCGCCCAATGCCGGCAAGTCGACCCTCGTTAACCATTTGGCGGGGCAAAAAGTCAGCATTGTGACCCACAAGGCACAGACCACGCGGATGCGGATGCGTGCAGTTGTGCAGGCACCGCAAGCCCAGATAATCTTGGTTGACACTCCCGGTATCTTCAAGCCAAACCAGCGTCTTGATCATGCCATGGTGCGTGAGGCTTGGGCCGGCGCCAGCGATGCGGATGTTGTTCTGGTTATGCTAGATGCGCAAAAAGCTGAAAGCGCTGAGGCCGATTTGGTTTTGGCTGGGGTACAGGCTAGTAATAAACCGGTGATTCTGGCTCTAAACAAAATCGATCGCGCGCGGCCGCAAGAACTTCTCGCGGTGATAGACCGCTTGCGGGCAAAGCAAGATTTTGCCGATATTTTTATGATTTCCGCTACCACTGGGGACGGCGTTGATGATCTCGCGGCGTCCCTCGCGGGCCGCTTACCGCTCGGACCGTATCTTTACCCCGAAGATCAAGCGGCGGATATTCCGATGCAATTACTGGCGGCTGAAATAACACGAGAAAAACTGTTCCTACGGCTGCATCAAGAGTTGCCCTATGCCCTAACCGTCGAGCCGGAAAAATGGGAACGCAAAGACGATGGAAGTGTGCGGGTGTCGCAAGTGATTTACGTCAAGCGCGATGGACAAAAGGGGATTATTCTCGGCAAGGGTGGTAAGGCCATAGGCGATATTGGCGCGGCGGCGCGGCGTGAGCTCGAAGATCTGCTGGGTCACCGCGTGCATTTATTTTTGTTCGTGAAGGTTAGAGAAAACTGGATGGATGACCCTGAGCGGTATCGCATGCTCGGTATCGACTTTAAGGCGAAATAATGGAATGGCGCGCGCCAGGGCTGGTGATTGCCGTGCGCGCCTTTGGGGAAACCAGCGCCATTTGTGATGTTTTTACCCGCGACTATGGCCGCTTTGGCGGTCTGGTGCGGGGTGGGGCGTCGCGTAAGACCAAGCCCGTCTTGCAAATTGGTAACCGCGTCGACGCCCATTGGCGCGCGCGCCTATCGGAGCATTTGGGTACACTCACTGTCGAGCTAGATGCCCCCCATGCTTCGCTATATTTGCATAATCCCATGGAGCTAGCAGCTTTGACGACATTATGCGGTTGGCTTCATTTGGTGCCCGAGCGACACGCCTATCCGCGGCTTTTTGATACCGCGCAGTCGGTTTTGGAGCATCTTTCGGATCGCGATATATGGCCGGCGCTACTGGTCCGCTTCGAAATGGCCTTTCTCGAGGATATGGGCTTTGGGCTGGATCTAAGTTCTTGTGCGGCGACCGGGGCGACGGAAGACTTAAATTATATCTCTCCACGCAGTGGCCGTGTTGTCAGCACGGAAGCGGCACGGCCCTATTTGGACCGTATGTTTCCCTTGCCAGGCTTTTTGCGCGATGCGGCGCAAGCACCGTTAGAGGGCGACATCGTCGCTGGATTTAATTTAATGGGGCATTTTATTAATCGCCGGGTTCTCGAGCCGTCGGGCCAGTCCTTCCCTGCCGCGCGTAGTCGCTTGCTGGCGCAGATCGCGCGCAAATGATCTAGAGCTAAGGCTAAGAATCTGTCTATAAACGCGCATGGGAAAAGCCGAAATTAAAGAACCGATTGCCGAGCCAGTGGGCCTGAAACAAGCGCTTGAACAGCGCTATTTGGCCTATGCACTATCGACCATCACCAATCGCGCTTTGCCTGATGTTCGCGATGGCATGAAGCCTGTCCACCGCCGCTTGCTCTATGCCATGCGTCAGCTTCGCCTCGATCCCGAGCAAGGGTTTAAAAAATCGGCACGGGTTGTTGGTGACGTGATTGGTCGTTACCACCCGCATGGAGATCAGGCCGTTTATGATGCGCTGGTGCGTTTGGCGCAAGATTTTGCGGTGCGCTATCCCTTGGTCGATGGGCAGGGCAATTTCGGCAATATTGACGGCGATAATGCGGCGGCGATGCGGTACACCGAAGCACGCCTAACCCGCGTGGCGCAGTTGCTCTTGTTGGATATTGAGCAAGACACGGTCGATTTTCGCGAAACTTATGATGGGGAAGATGAGGAGCCAGTCGTTTTTCCGGCCGCTTTGCCGAATCTTTTGGGGTATTGCGCAAAAGGGTTTTCCGTTTGCAATGCGACCAAAAATACAACCCAAAATATATAAT
>JAYODZ010000026.1:8317-15241 GCA_038106515.1 Rhodobiaceae bacterium | reverse complement strand
CGTTGGCATGGCGACCAATATTCCACCGCATAATCTAGATGAGCTGTTGGCCGCGGCCTTGCACCTCATTAAGGCGCGTGAGGCGCGTATTGATACCTTGTTGAGCCATGTCAAAGGCCCTGATTTTCCAACCGGTGGCATTTGTGTGGACTCGCCAGAGACGATACGCGAGGCCTATGCGACAGGGCGGGGCAGTTTCCGCATTCGGGCGCGCTATGAGGTCGAAAAACTGCCTCGCGGGCAATGGCAAATTGTGGTCACAGAAATTCCCTATCAAGTGCAAAAGGCGCGTTTGATTGAGAGGATCGCTGAGCTAATGCAGGGCAAGTCCCTGCCCATGCTCGAGGATATTTGTGATGAAAGTGCCGAGGACGTTCGTCTTGTTCTAGTGCCCAAATCTCGCGACATAGAACCCGAGCAGATGATGGGCGCGCTGTTTAAGGCCACTGATCTCGAAACCCGTTTTGCGATGAATATGAATGTTCTCGACGCGCAAGGTGTGCCGCGGGTGATGAATTTGCGCGATCTGCTGCTAGCATGGCTTGACCACCGCAAGGTTGTGTTGGTGCGAAAAAGTAAGGCGCGCTTAGAAAAGCTCGAGGCGCGGTTGGAGATTCTCGACGGCTATTTGATTGCTTATCTCAATCTCGATGAGGTCATTCGTATTATTCGCGAGGAGGATGAACCGCGCGACGAGTTGATGGCGCATTTCGGCTTAACACAAACGCAGGCCGACGCAATTTTGAATATGCGCTTACGGGCTTTACGAAAACTCGAAGAAGACGGAATTCGCGCCGAACATAAAACGCTGACCAAGGAACGTGGCGATTTACGGAAATTGCTCAAAAACGACGCTGCGCAATGGAATGTTATTGGGAATGATATCAAGGACTTGAGGAAAGAATTTGGCTCTAAATCTGAGCTTGGAAAGCGGCGCACAGATTTTCAAGTTGTCGAGAGTGACGATGAGGTTGTCGATTTTGACGCCTTTATACCGAAAGAGCCGGTCACGATTATTTGCTCAGATAAAGGCTGGGTACGGGCCGCCCGAGGCCATTTGGAGTCAGGTTCTGGCTTGAGTTACAAAACTGGCGATAAGAGTAAATTTGTCGTCCATGCGCAGTCGACAGACAAAATTATCGTTATGTCGTCGAATGGGCGCGCCTATACGCTGGATGCGTCCAAATTGCCGGGCGGGCGGGGTCATGGTGAGCCGATCCGACTGATGTTGGATATTGATCCAGCGGATGAAATTATCGAAATTTTTCCGCATGATCCTGAACGCAAACTTTTGATCGTCTCGCGCATTGGCAATGGCTTCATTGTTCCTGAGAGTGAGTTGGTGAGTGCGCGCCGCGCCGGCAAACAGATTATCAATGTCAAAGCGCCAGACGAGGCCGCGGTTTGTGTTCCTGCGATTGGCGACATGGTTGCCGTTTTGGGTGAAAACCGCAAATTGCTGTGCTTTAAAATGTCTGATGTGCCAGAGATGAACCGCGGCAAAGGCGTGCGCTTGCAGCGCCACGGCGATGGGCATTTAGCGGATGCGCGCACCTTTGACGCAAAGCATGGGTTAATTGTGACAGATAGCGCTGGTCGTGAGCGGGTGTTTGATGATCTGAAGGAATGGTATGGCTTCCGAGCGCAGGCGGGGCGCATTCGGCCGAAAGGGTTTCCGACCAATGGGTTATTGGGTCCAGCCTTTAAAAACCGCCTTTAATAATCGTTAACCAGCTTAAACTGCGCCGCCTTTTCATAGCCCCAATAACGAATTTGTATGGCGTAAGTGCCAGCCTCGAACCGCTCGCGATCCAAGGTGATGACTTGGATTTCTTCTTTGGCTGATTGGGCAGCGAGAACATCTTCCGACATTCCGCGACTGACGCATGCTGGATCATCGCCAGAGGCCTGCTTAAACGTGCCGTTTGGCCACGTGATGATATAGCGGAATATTTTGCAGCTATTTGGCGCCTTAAGTTTCACGTCGCTGTCGCTGTTATTGACGATGCGAAGGACGACAGGCAATTGTGGCGAAGCGAGGTTATGTTGTAACGGCACGCCAACCTCGAGGCCGATCTCACCGCGCCCTATTTTACCATCATCGCGAAAAAAAACTGCAAAAATGATAATGACGAGGATGGCGGCGAGCGTTGTCAGCAAAACGGGGGACATTTGACGAAGCATATTGGACTACTCGAAAATTTGTTCAGGGAGCCAGGTGATGATTTCGGGGAACATGGCCAAAACAACGAGCAAACCCAACTGCATCACGACATAGGGAATAGCGCCGCGATAGATTTGTAGGGTCGAAACCGATGCTGGCGCCACACCGCGCAAGTAAAACAGGGCGAATCCGAAAGGCGGCGTCAAGAACGAGGTTTGCAGATTAATTGCCATCATGACGCCAAGCCAGACGGGGTTGATATCCATAGTCAGCAATACCGGGCCGACAATCGGCACGACGACAAAAATAATCTCGATGAAGTCGAGAAAAAAGCCGAGGAAAAAAATCACCAGCATGACGGCGAAGACGGCGCCCATTTCACCACCCGGAATGGCCTCGAGCCAAGATTTGATAGTCTCGTCGCCTCCCAAGCCCCTAAAGACAAGCGAGAATAGGGCAGCGCCGACAAGAATAATAAATACCATCGAAGTGGTGTTGGTGGTGCTGCGCATCACTGGCAGTAGAATTTTTTGTGCCCAACAGGCCCGCAAAGCTTGCACCAACGCCACGGCGAGTAGCAAACATAAGGCCATCGCAATGCCGATGGCCAAGATATCAAATCCGCTCAACGTTTCGCGGGTGATACGGAGGTCGGTGGTGCTGGTCAGGGCCACGAGGACGATAAGCGCCAAGGCGCCGAAACGCGGCAGATGCGGGTTATCACCGATCCGCTCTCCAGCCAAAAGGATTGTACCAATAGCGCCGACAGCGGCTGCCTCGGTGGGCGTTGCGATGCCGCCAAGGATTGAACCTAGAACTGCAACTATCAAGAAAATCGGCGGCATGAGGCTCTTTAGTACAGTGCTTATGCGAATCGGGTCTTCTTCTGGTGCGGGCGGCGCCTTGTGCGGGGCAATAATAGCGGTGCCGACTTGGTACAGGCAGTAAAGCCCAACCAGCATCAGGCCGGGAATGATCGAGCCAGCGAATAACTCACCAACCGAAACCGTCTCGGGCGAGAAAATACCTTGTTCGAGTTGCGCTTTTTGGTAGGCATTGGCAATGACGTCGCCGAGCAGAACGAGCACGATCGATGGCGGGATAATTTGCCCGAGCGTACCGGCGGCGGTAATCGCACCGCTGGCTAAGGCGGGGTCATAATTGCGTTTCAACATGGTCGGGAGCGATAAAAGCCCCATCGTAACCACTGTCGCGCCAACAATGCCGGTCGAGGCCGCGAGCAACGCGCCCACCAACGTAACTGATACCGCCAAACCGCCCCGCAAGCTGCCAAATAGGCGCGTCATATTTTCTAATAAATCCTCAGCGATCCGCGCGCGCTCGAGCATCGTACCCATAAAAACGAACAGCGGCACGGCAACCAGCACCTCATTGGTCATCACCCCGAAAATGCGTTGCGGCAGGGCCGAGAAAAAAGCGCTATCGAAATGCCCGGTGGATAATCCCAGCAAACCAAATAGTAGGGCGACACCTGCTAACGTAAAGGCAACAGGAAAGCCACTCATTAAGGCGAGGCAGGCGGCGGCAAACAACAGAAGATCAAGATGCGCCATGATCAACCCCCATCGTGCCGCGGCGTAAAATCAGCGCTAAGGCCTGCAGTGCGAGCTGCACCGCGAAGACCAAAATCAAGGTTTTCAGCAAGAAAATCGCTTGAATGCCGCTGGTTTCGCGCGAGCCTTCGCGGACCGCCCAGGACATAGCGACATAATCAAATGAAACATAGAGAATGAGAGCGCATAAGGGGAGAACGAATAATATTGCGCCTGCCATGTTGATCAGGCTTTTGCGGCCTGCGGTCATGCGGGCGTAAAAAATATCAACCCGAACATGCGCGTCTTCCTGCCAGCTCGAGGCGGCTGAGCACAAAAATAGTAGGGCGTGCATGTAAATCACCGACTCTTGCAACTGGATAGACCCAATACCAAAGACATAACGCAGGATGACCACCAGAAATTGTACCAAAACCATAATCAGGCTCAGCCATTGTGTGGCGCTACCAATCAGCGCGTTCACGCGATCGCAGAAATCGGCGATGTGTTTCATGCTCTCCCCTAATGCAACGCTATTTTACAATTCCCGACGCGCTTGCGTGTAGGGTTCTTCTGACCACTTACCCCATTCCATGGAGTTTTCCAAGGACGCCTTAAAGCTCGCATAGACTTTTGCCGTGAAAGGGTCGCTTTTTGATATTTCGTCCAGCACCTCGCGCGATGCTTGTTTGAGCCCTCGCATAATATCGGCTGAGAAACTGCGCACCTGAACACCATGCTTTTTGACCAAAGTCGCCAACGAAGCCGCATTCTTGTAATTATATTCCGCCAGCGAGATATCATTTTCGGCCGCGCAAGCCGTTTTGATAATTTCGCGCTGCGACGGCGTTAGCTCGTTCCAAACATTGAGATTGACGCCCGTCGATAAGCCAGCGCCTGGCTCATGAATACCGGGGCAGTAATAATATTTGGCGATTTGGTAAAACCCGAAAGCCTGATCATTCCATGGACCAACCCACTCGGAGGCATCGATCGCTCCAGATTTCATGCTGGGGAAAATTTCGCCCCCAGGTAATGACACCGCGGCGGCGCCCAAGCGGCGCATGACTTCGCCGCCAAGGCCAGGCATGCGAATTTTCAAACCACGAAAATCCTCCAGCGATTTAATCTCGCGGTTAAACCAGCCACCCATCTGAACGCCTGTATTGGCAGATTGGAAAGGCTTGATGTTAAAACCTGCGGCGAGCTCATCCCATAATTCCTGACCGCCCCCGAAATGGATCCACGCGTTTAGTTCTTGTGCCGTCATGCCAAAAGGAACGGCGGTGAAGAAGTTAAAGGCCGGTGACTTGCCCTGCCAGTAATACTCGGCGCCGTTATACATATCAGCGGTTCCGGTCGAGGCGGCATCAAAGGATTCGAAGGCGCCAACCAATTCGCCGGCGGCGTAAACTTTGATTTTGAGTGCCCCGTCGGTCATGGCTTCGACGCGTTTGGCAATATTTTCCGGCGCCGTACCCAGGCCCGGAAAGTTTTTTGGCCACGTGGTGACCATTTTGAGCGTGCGGGTGCCGCTCGCGATTGCGGGGGCCGCAACGCTCGAAGCTGCAACTCCGGCTGAAACAGAGACCAGCATGTCTCTTCGATTGAGTTTCCGTTTTGTCATTATTATTTCCTCCTATTTGACATCTGATGACTTGTTTTCGGCGACGGATGGGTCGTCTTGTAACTCGACCCAACCATTGGCGCCAAGTTCTTGCATCGGTTTATATCTGCTTTTATACGCCATTTTTTTACTGCCACTGACAAGATACCCTAGATACACATAAGCTAGCCCAGATTCCTTGGCACGCGCTATACTATCGAGAATGATGAAGCTGCCGAGGCTCCGCTGCTCCAAATCCGGATCGAAAAAGGAGTAGACGAGCGATAGGCCATCATTTAGCCGATCCTGCAACAGGCAGGCGATAAGTCGCCCCGAGAGGTCTCTATATTCTATGACTTGCGTGTCGACCATGGTGTCTTGCACCATGGAAATGAAGTCGAGGCTTGTAAGGCTCGCCATATCGCCATCGGCGTGACGGCCATCGAGATATTTGCGGAGTAATTCAAATTGTTCGCGGGATGCCTCAGGCGGCAAAATCTGGCGCGTCAGGGCGTTATTTGCTGCTATTACGCGGCGCATATTTTTGGAGTATGAAAAGCCGTCGACGCAGATCCGTACCGAGCGGCAGGCATAACAATTTTCGCAAGCCGGACGATAGGCAATGCCTTGGCTGCGGCGAAAGCCGGCATGCGTTAACTCGTTATGTAAGGCATCGGCGGTTTCGTCCATTAAATGGGTAAAGAGCTTGCGCTCTTGCTGCCCTTCGAGATAAGGGCAGGGCGCTGGTTCGGTCATATAAAACGATGGCAGGCGGAGGCCTGTTTGTTGATTCATAATTCCTCAAAGCCCGTAATACCACGGCGCGAAAAATGAGAACGCCATCCAGATAACAAAAACCAGCGGAACGCCCGCTTTCACAAAATCCTTGAAGGAATACCCACCTGGAGACAATACCAATAAATTTGTTTGATACGCAATTGGCGTTGCAAAACTGCAATTGGCCGCCAGTATAACGGCAAAAATAAAAGCAGTTGGCTCAACCCCCAGTCGCAAGGCCAAGTCTATAGCGATCGGGGTAAAAAGTACGGCGGTCGCATTATTTGAGAGAATATTGGTCGTGAAGGCGCAGATCAGAAAAAAGCTTGAGAGGATAATCGCGGGTTCTGCATTCTGAAAAGCGGATAAAAATTGACCGGCGATAAAGGTTGCGCCGCCGGTGGCCATGAGCGACTCTGACATAGCCAGTGCCGCGCCGACGATCAATAGAATGCGCAAGTCGATGCCCCGCGCGGCTTGGCGAATATTGAGTACACCTGTAAGCAGCATGGCGACCGCGCCGGCCATGGCGGCGATAACAATCGGCACCAGCCCGAGGGCAGCGGAGAGAATTGTAGCCAGAAAAATAAATCGTGCTTTTAAGGCATTAGCAAAATTAGGCAGCTCTTGCGTGCTCCACTCCATCAACAGGGCATCGCGGTTGCCGCGTAAGCCTTGTATATTTTCTTGATTACCGATAACCAGCAAGACGTCGCCGGCCTCGAGGCGGATATCGGAGAGCTGATGTCGCAGCATGCGCGCCCGCCGTTGAATTCCAATAATCAAACAATCGGTTTCGTGGCTAAAACCGGTTTGATAAATTG
>JAYODZ010000026.1:0-8307 GCA_038106515.1 Rhodobiaceae bacterium | reverse complement strand
AGGGGCGACAACCAACTCGGCGAGCATCAGATCTTCGCGCGCATTATCGCCCGTGCGGCGTTGTAGCGACTTAATATTGTTGCTCAACACATGATCGGTATTGGTCAGCATATCGCTTAGCTCTTTGCGCGTTGCGGCGAGAAACAAGCGATCACCGGCGCGCAACTCATAGTCGTCAAAGGGCGGCAGCATAAGCCCCTTATGGCCTTCGATCATTTGCACGGTCATGCCACTAAGGTCGGGAAAAAAACCGGCCGACGACTTAGCGCCGACCAAATGATCACCAGCTTTTAGCCGCACCTCGACGATAAATTGCCGGCCCGAGACCATTTCATCTTTGGCGCCATCGCGATCATTTTGCCGGCCTAGAATATAAGGCATCACAAAGATCAGATAGGCGATCCCCGCCACCATCAAAACAGCGCCTGGAATAGCTTGGTCAAAAAAGCCGATCTCGATACCAGCGATGCGCTCGGCCGTGCTGGCAACAAGCAAATTGGTCGACGATCCGATGAGGGTCAGCATGCCACCAAAAAGCGAGACAAAACTGACGCTCATCATCAATGAGCGGTTGCTGATTTGACCGCGTTGCATGATCGCGGTCATGACCGGAATGAACATTAAAACGACGGGTGTATTGTTCAAAAAAGCGCTGAGAATAATGATTAAGGCGAAGGCGATAAAGGTGGATCGTAGCGGCGAGCGTGCCGCACCCCGCGACGTAACTTCGATCAGATATTCCAGCGCGCCCGAGTGGAACAAGCCTTGCCCCATAACCAATAAGGCAAGAACGGCGATCAGTGCTGGGTTGGCAAAACCCGCAAGCAGAACTTCAATGGGCAAGAGGTTTTCGCCAGCGGCATCGACGAGTGGCATGAAAGAAAACAGTATGCCCAAGCTGACAACGATTAAGAGCGACGTTGCCTCCATCGGCAAGCGGTCCGAAGCAAACAGCACGATTGCGCCGCCGATTACCCCGAGGGTTAACCACATATGAATGCCAGTTTCGATCATCTCACCCTTGTCTCTCGATTAAGCGTTTCATGAAATCAACTAATTTGCTATCGCTAAACTCATAACATAATTCAGCGCGGCACAGGAGAGGAACAATGGCGATTTGCAGTTTCATTGGGTTGGGGGTGATGGGCTATCCGATGGCAGGACATCTTGCCACAGCGGGGCATCAAACGCAGGTGTTTAATCGAACTGTGGCACGGGCAGAGCAGTGGCAGCAGGCTTACGCTGGCGCGCGCTTTGAAACACCGCGGGCGGCGGCCGAAAATGCCGATTTCGTAATGGTTTGCGTTGGCAATGATGACGATGTCCGCTCGGTCGTTTTTGGCGACGCCGGTGCGCTGAGTGGTATGAAGCCCGGCAGTATACTGGTGGATCACACGACGACCTCGGCCGAGTTGGCGCGCGAGATTGCGAAAGCAGCACAAGAGCGAGAGGTCGGTTTTCTTGATGCGCCTGTTTCAGGCGGTGAGATCGGCGCCGTGAATGGCCAGCTGACGATTATGGTGGGGGCTGCGCAAGACGATTTCGCGCGCGCCGAGACTATTCTGCAGATCTATGCCAAATCCGTCCGTTTGATGGGGGCAGTGGGGGCAGGTCAGTTGACTAAAATGGTTAACCAAATTTGTATTGCTGGTTTGCTTCAAGGCCTATCGGAGGGGTTGCATTTTGCGGAACGGGCCGGCCTCGATATCGAAGCGGTTGTTGAGGTCATCTCCAAAGGTGCTGCGCAGTCGTGGCAAATGGAGAACCGCTACAAAACAATGAAGGAAAATAAATTTGATTTCGGATTTGCTGTCGATTGGATGCGCAAGGACTTAGCAATTTGCCTCGCCGAGGCCGAACGTAATCAAACGCCGCTCCCGGTGACGCAAATTGTCGACCAATTTTATGCCGATGTTCAGCGGCTTGGAGGTCGCCGCTGGGATACGTCGAGCCTAATTGCAAGGCTAAGGTCTCAACACTAAAATTCTCCTTATAGGACTAAATTTTATCTTAAAATCAATTTATATTCTTAATATAAAATATTGAAAATTAGTCTCTTTCTCGTTTGCATTTCCCATGTCATACGCCCTGCACTGTTGTGTAAAAGTGTAAGAGGTGACTAATGAGAGTTCTGGTTGCATGGCTTCGTCGAGAAGAAGTCTTTTTCAATTTTAATCCTTATCCAAATTTCAAATACTTTACCAATTGCTTGTGGTTGCTTCGCGAAACGGCGCGAGCGCGTTTGCGAAGCTGGTTTCCAGCCGAACGCCTAAAGCTGGTGTTGTTGCTAGCAGCTCCCGGTTTAGTCGCTTGTTTGGCCGCCTGCGGTGGCGGTGGCGGCGGTGGCGGCGATGCCGATATGGGCAATGTACAAGTTGGCAGCGGTTCGACCGCGATCAAAAACATCCCCAGCAGTCAACCGAGCGCATCACCAGCGCCCTCGGTCACGCAAGATGAGGCTTATTGGGCAACGCATGACGAATTTCGGCGCAGTGCGGGGTTGGCCGTTATCAATGCGTCTGGTGCCTATGCGCAGGGTGCAACGGGTGCTGGCGTAACAATCGGCTTTGTGGATACTGGTATCCTAACGACGCATGACGAATTTGATGGTCAGGGCGCGGCGGGCCAAAAGGTTGCTTATTACAATGCGACTGCGATTGCTGGCTCGGCGTCTGATAAGCAGCTCAGCCATGGCACGGCGGTCGCAAGCTTGGCCGCTGGTCGCCATGGGGCTGGCGATCGCATGCAAGGCGTTGCCTTTGATGCCAAGGTCGCGATGTGGGCGGTTCTCGAGCAAGACGATGGTTCGCTTGCTGTTGACGGCGCCATCCTCTCGAATGCCTTCAACGGGCTAGCCGATTCTGGGGCACGCATAATCAATAATAGTTGGGCAGTATCGACCCATTACGATCCATTGGCTCAAGCTGATCATAAACACGCGATGGAAGCTCTGTTCGGCTCTTCGCTGGACATAATGGCGCGGGGGCAAGCTGCCTTTGTTACAGTGACTGGCAATGCGGGCGAGACGGAACCAGTTATTTCGGGAACATTGCCGCTGTTTTTCCCGGAGATTTCTGGCAAATTTATTGCCGTCACGTCGGTCGGTCTTGATGGCGTGATTGATAGTCGCGCCAATCACTGTGGCGTTGCCGCTGCCTTCTGCGTTGCCGCACCAGGCGGATATTCGGATGGTCAAGGTTATGTTGTTGCCGCATCGTCTACTGGCGGTTATCGGACGGTTCGTGGAACCAGTTTTGCCGCCGCTTATGCTTCAGGGGTTTTGGCCCTCATGCGCCAAGTTTTTGGCGATCAAATGACCGTCGAGCAATATGTCGAACGCCTCTTGGCGACGGCGAAGAAGGACGGTATCTATGCCGATAGCAGTATTTACGGCCAAGGGTTGATAGACGCTATGGCAGCGGTTACGCCGGTCGGCCGGCTCGCTGTGCCACAAGCCGATGGTGGTAGCTTCGAGATCGGTGCGTTTTCGTCAGACGCTTCACGCGCAGACGGGTTGTTCTCGGGTGCGTTGGCACAGGAAAAGTTTGTAGCCCTCGATGCGCTCGGTGACCCTTTCCCGATGACACTCGGGAGTTTGGTAAATTCTGCCCATCATACCCCTTTGGCATCGTTATTTGATGCTGATAATGACACGCTCTCGGAAGATGTTTTAGCATCACATTTGCCGCGTTTTTACGGTCACAAGCACAGCCGAATGGCAAAAGACGTTCTTGGCGGAGCTCGCTTCGAGACCTCGCTACGCGGACGCGGCGATCAAGTAGCCCTGATCTCGGGATTCAATTTTTATCCCGAGATGGCTGGTGCCTCGAAATTGTCGGCGGGCGTTGTGATCCATAAAAACGGCTTGCTGGCACTGTCCGATGCGGCCTTGTTCTCGGGGGCTGGGGTTGGCGAAACGGTATATGTCGATTTCAAATCCAAGCACGAGCTATCTGATGATTGGGTTACGATTTTAAACCTCAATCTATCGCGGTCAGGTTACCGACCCGAAAGTGGTTTGGTCAGTGATATCGCGGTTGATCTGGCGAGTGATATGAGCGCGACTTTTGTCAACGGCAATACGCATATTCGCCTGCGCCGGAGTTCAATGGTAGATCGCGGCCATGCCAGCTTTACATTGCCAGTTCGTCGTAACACCGACGGTAGCATCCAGTTTGAGCGGCGTGACTTGGCACTCAACGATCAAGGGCTGTGGCAGGTGCGCTTGACCCAGTATTTGCTGGCGGGGACAAGGGTTTTTGTCGATGCGCAAAAAGACCAGGCACGTGAGCAGATTGCTTTCGGGCTCGCCAAATCGTTTTAGAGGCGATCTTATTCGGCTAAGATTTGAGCCGCTTCTAATGCGAAATAAGTCAGTACTCCGTCCGCGCCGGCGCGTTTGAAGGCAAGCAAGCTTTCTAACATGGCGGCGCGGCGGTCCAAAAATCCCCGCTCAAACGCTGCATTCAACATGGCGTATTCGCCAGAGACTTGATAAGCGAAGGTTGGTATCGAGAAGTTATCTTTACAAGCGCGGACAATATCGAGATAGGGCATGCCCGGTTTGACCATCACCATGTCGGCGCCCTCTTCAATATCGAGCGCAATTTCGCGCAATGCTTCCTCGGCATTGCGGCTGTCCATCTGATAGGTTCGCTTATCGCCTTTCAGTAAGGATCCCGATCCTACCGCATCCCGAAACGGGCCATAAAAGGCGGAGGCATATTTGGCGCTATAAGCCATAATCAACGTGTCGGTATATCCTTCTTGCTCGAGCGCCGCCCGGATCGCGCCGACGCGGCCATCCATCATGTCTGATGGCGCGATAATATCACAGCCAGCTTCGGTCTGGACAAGCGCCTGGTTTACCAGAACGTCGACTGTCGCGTCGTTCAAGATCACGCCATTTTCAACCAACCCGTCATGCCCGTGGCTGGTGTAGGGATCAAGCGCGACGTCGCATAAAACACCAATTTCGGGTACGGCATCTTTAATCGCGCGCACCGCACGGCAAACCAGATTGTCGGGGTTGGTGGCTTCAGCGCCGTCTTCACTGCGACGCTTTGGCGGCGTGTTGGGGAACAGAGCGATTACTGGAATACCGAGTTTGGCGGCTTGCTTGGCGGCCGCAACGGCGAGATCAATCGATAGCCGATCAACGCCCGGCATAGAGCCCACGGCTTCGCGCTCTCCCGACCCCTCAATCACAAAAATTGGCCAAATCAAATCGCTTACCGATAGTTGCGTTTCGGCAACCAAACGACGGCTCCAATCGGCTTGGCGTAGGCGACGCAAACGCGTCATCGGGAAAGACTGCGGCATTTTTAAGCTCCAAATCCTAAGGATCCTTTCTTAGCGCCGTTTTTCCCACTATGCAATTTACTAGAATTTGCCAGAAAGCCGCGCCCTTATCTTGACATAGCTGGGATGCGTCGGCAGTCTGCCGCAAACCACGCATTTTGGGAGCAAATCATGGATTTCGCGCTTTCTGATGAACAGCTAGCCATTCAGGATATGGCGTTGAATTTTGCAACAGACCGTCTGGCGCCAAACGCTATGGAATGGGACGAAAAAGGCCATTTTCCTGTCGATGTCTTGCGGGAAATGGCGGCGCTCGGTTTTGCGGGCATTTATCTCTCGGAAGAACATGGCGGGAGCGGTTTGAGCCGTTTGGACGCGGCAATTATTTTTGAAGCTCTCTCGTCGGGTTGCACATCAACCGCCGCCTTTATGACTATTCACAATATGGCAAGCTGGATGATCGATCGTTTTGGGAGCGATGAGCAGCGCCAAGAGTGGATCCCAGAGCTGACGCAAATGAATTTAATCGCTAGCTATTGCCTCACCGAACCTGGCTCAGGCTCAGATGCCGCGGCGATGCGCTCGCGTGCCGTGCGCGATGGCGACGATTATGTCCTTAACGGTTCGAAAGCCTTTATCTCGGGTGGCGGCGTCTCCGATGTTTATGTCGCCATGATCCGAACTGGCGAAGACGGGCCGAAAGGGGTGTCGTGCTTTATTATCCCGAAAGACACTAAGGGCCTTAGCTTCGGTGCCAACGAAAAGAAGATGGGCTGGAGTTCGCAACCGACCGCGCAAGTAATGTTTGACGATATGCGCTTGCCAGCGCGCTACCGGGTTGGCGAAGAGGGTGAGGGCTTTAAATTTGCCATGATGGGGCTTGATGGTGGCCGCTTGAATATTGCCGCTTGCTCGTTGGGTACTGCTCAAAGAGCGTATGAAAAAGCACTGACTTATGCCACCGAACGGAAGCAATTCAATCAAACATTGAGCCAATTTCAATCGACCCAATTCAAGCTCGCTGACATGCTTACAGCGCTTGAAACCTCGCGCTTGATGCTGCGTCAGGCGGCGGTCAAGGTCGATAGCAACAGCGCCGACAAGACGCGTTTTGCTGCCATGGCCAAGCGTTATGTCACCGATGCCTGCTTCGATGTCGCCAATGAAGCACTTCAGATCCACGGCGGCTATGGCTATTTGAAAGACTATGAGGTCGAGCGCATGGTGCGCGATTTGCGCGTGCATCAGATTCTCGAGGGTACTAACGAAATTATGCGCGTGATTATCGCCCGCGAAATCTTGAAAGATGTGTCATGACGGACGAGGTCATTCTCGAGAAAACCGGCAGTTGTGGTCATATTGTTCTAAACCGCCCGCAAGCTTTAAACGCGCTGACGCTCGCAATGGTGCGGGCGATGGATCCAGTGTTGCGGCAATGGGCGCTAGACCCTGAGATTACCCATATTTTTATCGAAGGTGCCGGCGAGAAGGGGTTTTGCGCCGGTGGCGACATCCGCGCTTTGCACGACTGGGGCAAGGCCGGCGATCATGAGGCAACTGGCTTCTACCGCGAAGAATATGTCGTCAATACGCTGATCAAGCGATTCCCCAAGCCCTATATCGCGCTGATGGATGGTGTAACGATGGGCGGCGGCGTTGGTGTTTCCGTTCACGGCAGTGCTCGCATTGTGACTGACCGAACGGTTTTTGCGATGCCTGAGACGGGGATTGGCCTGTTACCCGATGTTGGTGGCACCTATTTTTTACCGCGCCTGAAGGGCCAAATTGGCACCTATATGGCGCTCACCGGGGCACGACTGAAAGCGGCCGATTGTCTTTATGCTGGAATAGCGACGCATTATGTCGCGCTGGATGATCTCGAGCGCCTGCGGCAGTCTATTCTCACGACCAGTGATGTGGCATCCGTTTTAGATGCTTTGCCAACTGATCTTGATGCTGCGCCGATAGCGAAACTTCAGGGCGACATTGATCGATTATTTTCGGCTGACCAAGTCGGCGCGATTTTGCGCGATCTCGATGCCGATGGCGGGGAGTGGGCGCTGACGCAAGCCGCTATTGTTCGCCAAAAGTCCCCCACCAGTTGCGGGGTCGCCTTAAGGCAGTGCCGCGAGGGGATTAAGAACGAGTTTGAAGATTGTATGCGTATGGAAATGCGAGCCGTCACGAGGATCATGTCGCAACATGATTTTTATGAGGGCGTTCGCGCGGTTATCATTGATAAAGACCAAGCGCCGAAATGGCGGCCAGAGAGTTTTGAGGCTGTTACCGAGGCGTTTTTGGATGAAATTTTTGCCGATCTCGGCGAACAAGAATTGAGCCTGTGAAGGGGGAAGACATGTCGAATGTAGCATTTATCGGTTTGGGAAATATGGGTCTGCCAATGGCCTTAAATTTGGTCAAAGCCGGCCATGCTGTGGCTGGTTTTGATCTTTCGGCCGATGCTTTGGCCAAGCTTCAAGCCGCAGGTGGGACGGTTGCTAGCTCGGTTGCTGAAGCGGTGGCCAATGCAGACACAGTCGTGACTATGTTGCCTGCGGGTAAACATGTCGAGGGCGTTTACACTGGCGATGACGGCATCTTGTCGACGGCAGCGGCGGGCGCAATTTTAATTGATAGCTCGACGATCGACGTCGACACGGCACGCCGGGTTGGCGCGGCGGCGCAAGCCGCTGGCTTTCAGATGGTCGATGCGCCGGTTTCGGGCGGTGTTGGCGGGGCGACCGCTGGCACATTGACCTTCATGGTCGGTGGTGAGGCAGCCGCTTTCGCGGCAGCTAAGCCTTATCTCGATATTATGGGAAAAAATATTTTCCATGCCGGCGGCAGTGGTAACGGTCAGGTGGCAAAAATTTGCAACAATATGTTGCTCGGTATTTCGATGATCGGTACCTGCGAAGCGTTTCTATTGGGCGAAAAATTGGGGCTCGATGCGCAGACGTTGTTTGATATTTCATCAACCGCCTCGGGCCAGTGCTGGAGCATGAC
>JAYODZ010000171.1:0-2924 GCA_038106515.1 Rhodobiaceae bacterium | reverse complement strand
CATCAAAGGAACTAACAATATGTGACATGATTTATCCAATCTTTCCGGAAATATAGGCCTCGGTTTGTTTTTCTTTGGGGCGCGTGAATATGTTATCCGTTGAATCATATTCAACCAAATGTCCCATGTGAAAATAAGCTGTTTTCTGCGAAATACGGGCAGCCTGCTGCATCGAATGCGTGACGATAATAATGGTGTAGGAATTGCGTAAATCGTCGATCAGTTCTTCGATGATCGCCGTCGCGATCGGATCGAGCGCCGAGCACGGCTCATCCATTAGCAATATATCTGGGTTCACGGCGATAGCGCGGGCGATACATAACCGCTGCTGCTGGCCGCCTGACAAGCCAGAGGCAACTGCGGTCTGGCGATCCTTGACCTCGTCCCATAAGCCGGCACGGCGCAAACTCGTTTCCACGACGTCGTCGAGCTCTGCGCGCGATGACGTCAAACCATGAATACGCGGTCCATAGGCGACATTGTCATAAATCGACTTCGGAAATGGGTTGGGTTTTTGAAACACCATGCCAACTTGGGCGCGCAACTCAACAGGGTCGAGATTGGCGTCATATATGTTCCGATCATCGATCAAGATGTCGCCGTCGACACGACAGCCAGCGATCACGTCATTCATTCGGTTCAGACACCGCAAGAAAGTTGACTTGCCACACCCCGAGGGGCCAATAAAGGCCGTCACCGCATTGGCTTGCACATCAATCGTCACATTTTGCAAGGCATGATTATCGCCGTAATGGACATTTACATTTTTTGTTCTGATTTTGGCGTCGGACATTTTACCACCTTTTTTCGAAGCGTTTACGGAGATAAATCGCCAATGCATTCATCGCCAGTAACAAAATAAGCAATATCAGGATAGCGGCAGAGGTGCGGGCCACAAAGGCGCGCTCGGGGTTGTTGGCCCACATATAAATCTGCGCCGGCAGAACCGTTGCTTTCGCCGTCACGTCGGTCGGCGTGTCGACAATAAAAGCCATCATACCGACCATCAGCAAAGGTGCTGTCTCGCCAGCCGCCTGCGCCAGCCCAATAATCGTACCGGTGAGAATGCCCGGCAAAGCCAGCGGCAGAACATGATGCATAATAACTTGTAGGCGCGATGCACCAATCCCGAGCGCCGCTTCGCGTATTGACGGCGGCACCGCTGCCAGCGACGCGCGGGTTGCGATGATAATCGTCGGCAAAGTCATCAAGGCCAGCACTAAGCCGCCGACCAAAGGCGAGGAGCGCGGCATATGAAAAATATTAATAAAAACTGCCAGTCCGAGAAGTCCAAAAACAATCGAGGGAACCGCCGCAAGGTTATTAATATTGACCTCAACAAAATCGGTAAAGCGGTTGCGCGGCGCAATCTCCTGTAAATAAACAGCGGCCATCACGCCGATCGGCAGGCTCACCAGCAAGGTCACCAGCATCGTCCACAAAGTGCCGATAAAGGCGCCCTTGATCCCCGCCATTTCCGGCTCGCGGCTATCGCCATTTGTCAAAAGCGCCCATGCCCAGCGCGCGACAACGCGATCATCGGCTTCCATAAGTTCAATCCAAGCGAGGACGCGGTCTGAGACGATACGATCTGTCTCGGGCAAATTGCGGTCAATAACACCTTTGACCAAGAGATCGAAATCATCGGACACCGGAACCTCGACCCGCGTCAGTTCGTTCGGCGCGAGCGAGCCGTTCAAGAAAGCGGCCTCGACGGCATCCGATGCCGACATCGACAAAAGTCCATTAAGGGCGCGGCGATCGCTGCGGCTGGTAACATCGGGGAAACGCTGTTGCAGGGCGCTAAAGGTCGTACCGCGCCAGTCTATCTCTTGCGCCAGCGTCGCGCGATCCAGCATCGCCTGGTCAGCCGGCACCTCGACCACGACGTCTAAAATAAGATTATGGTGCGTCAAAGCTGGAATGGCGGAGTAAATCATGCTGCCGAGCAGCACGCACAGAAAACTGAGCGCTGTTACAATGGCGGCGATCCCATAGGCCTTAAAGCGCGTTTCTTGCTTTTGTCGCTGACGTAACCGAGCTTGGAAAGCCTCTGATCTGGTTGATAGCCGACTAGTCATATTGTTCCCTATAGCGGCGCGAGACGTAGATCGCGAGCGCGTTTAACGCCAGCGTAGCAATGAAAAGCACCATGCCTAAGGCGAAAGCCGCGAGGGTTTTAGGACTATCAAACTCCTGATCGCCGACCAGCAACATCACGATCTGCACGGTGATGGTGGTCACAGATTCGAAAGGGTTCGCGGTCAGATTTGCCGCCACGCCGGCAGCCATAACCACGATCATGGTTTCGCCAATGGCGCGGGAGACGGCAAGCAAAACAGCACTGATAATGCCCGGTAAGGCCGCAGGTAAAACGACTTGGCGAATGGTTTCTGAAGGGGTCGCCCCGAGCGCGGCGGCGCCGTCGCGCAAGGTTTGCGGCACCGCATTGATGACATCATCCGACAGCGAGGAGACGAAAGGAATAATCATAATCCCCATAACCAAACCTGCGGCAAGGGCCGATTCGGAAGATAGCACGAGGCCGAGATCAGCCCCCGTGTTGCGCAATGCTGGCGCGACGATCAGGGCTGCAAAAAAGCCGTAAACCACTGTCGGAATACCAGCAAGAATTTCGAGCGCGGGCTTGACGACCGAGCGTAGCCGAGGCGTAGCATATTCCGAGAGAAAAATCGCCGACAGCAAACCCACGGGCACAGCCACACACATGGCGATCACCGTGATCATCATTGTGCCGGCAAATAGTGGTACCGCACCAAAAGCACCCGAACCTCCAGTCTGACCTTCGCGAATAGCGATTTGCGGGCTCCAATGCAAACCAAATAGAAACTCGCTGACCGGTACCGCAGCAAAAAATCGGATTGTCTCAAAAATCAGCGACATGATAATGCCGATGGTCGTTA
>JAYODZ010000025.1:10993-20057 GCA_038106515.1 Rhodobiaceae bacterium | reverse complement strand
GCCATGCAGGGCATATGACATCCACAAAGTTTCATTGACATCAAAAGGCGTTCGGTTAGACCAATGCACCGCTGGATAGGCCGTCACCTCGACACCCTTCACGCTCACCCGATCGTTCCAGTCAACTTCGTGCACCGCTGCAAAACCGAGCTTGTCGGCATATTTGCCGAGCCCCAAGGGCACGACCACGCTAATCGATGATTTATTCGGAATTTTGCGCAGTGTTTGCACATCCAAATGGTCGTAATGCGCGTGCGAAATAACAATAATATCAACATCGCCCATCTGCTCGAGCGGCAGAGCCGGCGGAAATAATCGTTTGGGGCCAGCAAAAGAGACCGGGGAAGCGCGCCGTGAAAATACTGGATCCGTGAGAATTTTAACGCCGCCCAAATCCACCAGAAACGTCGCATGCCCAATCCAAGTTATACGATTAGCACCCGCTTGTTGCAGCTGGGCCGTAACCTCATCAACATCAAGTTGATGACCATCAGGCAAGCTATCGTCGCGACCCGCGATTTGTTGCCAGACAATACTGGCAAAAAATTTCAACCGCACCGACAGGCTACTATCGCGCCGCGGTGAATTGGGCGGATTTCTGAAACCCGTATCGGTATGATGATAGGGACGCTCTGGCCGTGGATCGCTGGGTTTCATACTACACCCCGTCAGTAATAATGCGAGCAAAACAAGACCACGCGTTACGTATGGACGTCGAGTTGCCATGCCATGCTCCTCCCAAAAAAAAACGGCGGCACAAGACCGCCGTTTCATTAATGTGGGGCAAAAACCTTAGCCGTCCACCCCTTGCCATACTGGCCAGCAATTATTGCCTGCTTTTGAAGCAACAGCAGCCTGGGCTTCTTGCGCATTGGCACCACTTTGTGACGTTGTGTAGTCATCTTTGCCTGTGCACCAGACATAGAATTTGTGATCGCCAGAGCGAGACATGGCTTCAAAGCTCGAGTCTAGAGCAAAAGAAACATTCGGCACCCCAATAACGGCGGCGACGACCAAAGCGGCACATGTTTTAACGATTTTTGACATAGCTTCCTCCTCAAAATAATTCTCAAGAACAGTGCCAGAAACTTGTCATTATTGGAAATTAAATTTTTGTAATGATTTGAATTATTGCCTTTTTTGGACCCTTATCCTTGCGGTCGCTCAACGAGCGAACCGCCAATGGCGAGAATATGCTCCTTCACTGCACTGGCAATTTCGCCAAGCACAACGCTGTCGACGCCGCGTAGCACCACGCTGACGCCGGCTTGGCCAGCCGCATAATAGGGATATAAACCAATCGACACGCCTTTATGAGCGGCTTGCAAGGCCTCCATTTTATCGGCGATCGTGCCTTCGGGTACGTTGCCCGTAATGGTGACAGACTGAATACGCTCGCCGCCCTCGAGCCGTGGCAACAGACCATCGAGCATAGCTTGCATAATTTTCGGGATACCCGCCATCACATGGACATTGCCGATCGTAAAACCAGGCGCTGCACTGACAGGGTTATCAATCAAGCTGGCGCCTTCAGGGATGCGGGTCATGCGCTGGCGGGCTGCGTTGAACTCGATTTCTGAGGCGGCGTAATGCGCTTCCAAGCGGCGGCGAGCCTCCGGATGCGGGCCAATCCGCACGCCGAACGCGGCAGCGATACAATCGGCCGTGATATCGTCATGCGTTGGACCAATACCACCGGTCGTAAAAACATAGTCATAGCTGGCGCGTAAGGCATTAACGGCGCCCACAATAGCGTGTTGGTCATCGGCCACCACGCGGGCTTCCTTTACCGAAATACCGATCTCCCCCAGCGTCGTGGCAATATGGGCGATATTGCTGTCCTTGGTACGCCCCGACAAAATTTCATCGCCGATCACCAACACCGCCGCAGTGACCTGTTTTTTATTATCCGACATGCTTGTCTCCTCGTTTATGGCTCAATCTAGTGGCCCGCTCAGCGAAGACAAGTGACAATTTTTACGCTCTAGCCTGCCCTTCGAGGCCATGCTAAGTCTGACCTATGAATTACATCGCTGCGCAAGATATGCCGGGGCGTAATACCGGCCAGATAAAGCTCCATTCGAAGGAAGAGTTCGAGGGTATGCGCCAAGTCGGGCGAATGGCGGCGCGGACACTCGATCTTTTATGCGAATTTGTTGTTCCCGGCGCGACCACGGAAAGCCTCGATACCAAAGCGATGGAAATTATAAGCGATCTGGGCGCGGTGCCAGCGCCGCTCAATTATCGAGGCTTTCGAAAATCAATCTGCACCTCGATTAATCATGTTGTCTGCCATGGCATTCCAGGCGATCGCCTGCTCCGCGAGGGCGATATTATGAATGTCGATGTAACGCTGATTTATGACGGCTGGCACGGTGACACGAGCCGTATGTTCGGCATTGGCGATGTTTCGATTAAATCGCGTCGTTTGATGGATATTACGTATGAAGCCATGATGCGTGGCATCGAAGTGGCGCGACCGGGAGCGCGGCTTGGGGATATTGGCGCTGCCATACAGTCCTATGCCGAGGCCGAAAGAATAGCCGTGGTGCGTGATTTTTGCGGCCATGGCTTAGGCCGGGTGTTTCACGACGCCCCCAATATTTTGCATTATGGTCGCCCTGGGGAGGGGCTAGAGCTCCGCGAGGGCATGTTCTTCACGATCGAGCCCATGCTGAACCTCGGCAGACCGGCTGTCAAAATACTAAAAGACGGCTGGACCGCCGTTACCCGTGATCGCACCTTATCGGCTCAATACGAGCATTCCATTGGCATTACCGCTTCTGGCGCGGAAATCTTCACCAAATCTTTGGATGGGCAAGACACCCCTCATCGTGGGGCCGAACCGAGTTAAAACATCAATTTTGCGGGCAATAATAAAATGAAAAAGCCTGTTCAACATTATAGCGGTCACCGCGAGAGATTGCGGCAAAGGTTCCGAAAGTCTGGCGGCGACGCCTTGCAAAGCTATGAGCTGCTCGAACTTGTATTGTTTCGCGCCATACCGCGGCGTGATATCAAACCCCTCGCCAAAGCGCTACTGGCGCGGTTTGGCGACCTTTCGGCTATTTTTTCCGCATCGGTTGAAAGCTTACGCGAGATCCCAGGCATCACTGAAAATATGATCACCGAGCTAAAATTGATCGAAGCCGTCGCTCTCGAGGTCGGACAAAGTCGAATTTTGCACAAGCCGTTGTTAAGCTCTTGGGACCATTTGATCGAATATTTGCGTGCCAAAACGGCCGATAAATCTATCGAAGAGTTTCACGTTCTATTTCTAGACAAGAAAAATCAGATTATTGCCGATGAGGTGATGGGACGAGGGACGGTCGACCATGCGCCCGTTTACCCCCGCGAAATTATCAAACGCGCCTTGCAACTCGACGCCTCAGCCTTGGTCTTAATGCACAATCACCCCAGCGGTGATCCTGCGCCCAGCCGCGCTGATATCGACATGACGCGCAAAATACAAGATTTGGCGAGCGGTTTTTCAATCCGACTTCACGATCATGTTATTATTGGCCGGCAATCCGAGGTCAGCTTCAAAAATATGGGGTTAATCACCTGAATCTGCCTCTCGCCGCTTTAACCAACGACCGAAATCGGGTACATCGAAAGCAGTAAGGAGCAGCCCATGATTCCACGTTATGCCCGCCCAGAAATGACTGCAATCTGGGAGCCTGAAAGCCGCTTTTCGATTTGGCTGGATATCGAAACCCACGCAATGGATGCTATGGTCAAGCTCGGTATTGTGCCGGCAGAAGCGGCCGCGGCTGTGCGCGAGCGTGGCGGGTTCGACGTTGCTCGAATTGATGAGATCGAACGCGAAGTTAAGCATGATGTGATCGCCTTTTTGACCAGCTTGGCTGAGCATGTTGGGCCAGAAGCGCGCTTTGTTCACCAAGGCATGACCTCCTCAGACGTGCTCGACACCTGTTTGAATGTGCAGCTGACCCGCGCCGCCGATTTGTTATTGGCCGATCTCGACGACTTACTGGCGGCGATTAAAAAACGTGCTTTTGAACACAAAATGACGCCGACCATTGGACGATCGCACGGCATCCATGCCGAGCCGACAACCTTTGGCCTCAAGCTTGCGCAAGCCTATGCCGAATTTGCCCGCAATCGCGATCGCCTCGTGGCAGCGCGGCGCGACATCGCCACCTGCGCCATCTCCGGCGCGGTCGGAACATTCGCCAATATTGACCCGTCGGTCGAAGCGCATGTAGCCGACGCTATGGGTTTGGAGATCGAACCGGTCTCAACGCAAGTCATCCCGCGCGATCGCCATGCAATGTTTTTTGCCACGCTCGGGGTTATCGCCTCATCGGTAGAGCGTCTGGCGGTGGAAATTCGTCACCTGCAACGCACCGAGGTTTTGGAGGCGGAGGAATATTTCTCAGAAGGTCAAAAGGGCTCATCGGCGATGCCGCATAAACGTAACCCCGTGCTGACGGAAAACCTAACGGGCTTAGCCCGACTGGTGCGCGGCATGGCGCTACCGGCCATGGAAAATGTTGCGCTGTGGCACGAGCGCGATATTTCGCATTCGTCGGTCGAGCGGATGATCGGCCCCGACGCGACGATCACGCTTGATTTTGCCCTAGCACGTCTCACCAATGTGGTTGCCAATCTCGTGATTTATCCAGAGAACATGCAAGGCAATCTCGATCGATTGGGTGGGCTTATTCATTCACAACGCGTGTTGCTAGCGTTGACACAGGCTGGCGTTAGCCGTGAGGATGCCTATCGCTTGGTGCAACGTAATGCCATGCCAGTCTGGCGCGGCGAAGGCAATTTCTTAGATCTACTCAAGGCCGATCAGGACGTCACCCTATCGGATGGTGAACTGGAGAGCCTGTTTAACCTCGATTATCACTTTAAACATGTCGATAGTATTTTTGCCCGCGTATTCGGCGCGGCCTAAACGTCAAGGATAGAAACATGTCTAAACGCAGACGCATATATGAAGGTAAAGCTAAAATCCTTTATGAAGGACCTGAACCGGGGACGTTGGTTCAATTTTTCAAGGATGACACCACGGCCTTTAACAACGCCAAGCATGACGTCATCGAAGGCAAGGGTGTGCTCAATAACCGTATTTCGGAGCATATTTTTCTAAAGCTGGCTGAAATCGGTATTCCAACTCATTTTATCAAGAGCTTTAATATGCGCGAGCAATTGGTGCGCGTGGTCGAAATTTTTCCCGTCGAGGTTGTCATCCGAAATGTTGCGGCCGGCTCCATCGTCAAGCGACTCGGCCTCGATGAAGGCACTCATCTGCCCCGCAGCATTGTCGAATATTATTATAAAAATGATGAGCTTGGCGATCCGATGATCAGTGAAGAGCATATCACGGCCTTCGGCTGGGCAAGTCCGCAAGAGCTTGACGAGATCATGTCGATGGCCCTGCGCGTCAATGATTTCATGTGTGGCATGTTTGCCGCCATCGGCATTCGGCTCGTCGATTTTAAACTCGAATTCGGCCGTCTTTGGGAAGGTGAGACCATGCGCATTGTTCTCGCCGATGAAATTAGCCCCGATGGCTGCCGGCTGTGGGACGTCGCGTCCAACGACAAAATGGATAAGGACCGCTTCCGTCAAGATCTCGGCGGGCTGATGGATGCCTATCAAGAAGTGGCGCGCCGCCTCGGTGTTTTACCAGCAGGATCCCGTGACGGTAAGTCCGGTCCAGTACTTGTGAGTTGAGGAAAATATGAAAGCAGTTATACGCATCACGCTCAAAAATGGGGTTCTGGATCCGCAAGGAAAAGCCATCGAGGCCGCGCTTGGTCAGCTCGGTTTTTCGGGCGTCGACGATGTTCGCCAGGGCAAGCTTGTCGAGCTTTCGCTCGCCGAAACAAACCCTGACAAGGCGCGCCAACAATTAACGCAGATTTGTGAGAAATTATTGGCCAACACCGTTATCGAAAATTACGATATTGAATTGGTAGGCTGATATGTCAGTCGCCGTCATTGTTTTTCCCGGATCTAACTGCGACCGCGATGTTGCCGTCTGTCTGGCGGCAGCGCTCGGCGAAGCCCCGATCATGGCCTGGCACGGTGACCACAGCTTACCAAAAGTTGATGCCATTATTCTGCCCGGCGGCTTTTCATATGGCGATTATCTGCGCGGCGGCGCCATCGCATCAAAAAGCCCGATCATGGCAGAGGTTATCGAAGCCGCCAATCGCGGTGTTCCAGTTCTTGGCATTTGTAATGGCTTTCAAATTCTCACCGAAAGCGGCCTGCTCCCAGGCGTTTTGATGCGCAATAGCGGCCTAAAATTTATCTGCCGCGACGTGGCGCTTGAAGTTGGCAATACCGACAATGCCTTTTTAAACCGCTATCAACGCGGGCAAGAGATCACCATGCCGATCGCCCATAATGAAGGCAATTATTTCGCCGATGCCGAAACCTTGCGTCGCCTCGAAGGTGATGACCGTATTGTACTGCGCTATGCGGGCAAAAACCCAAATGGCGCGCAACTCAATATTGCAGGTATCCGCAATGAGGCTGGCAATGTGATTGGCATGATGCCCCACCCCGAACGCCTCGCCGAGGCCGCACTCGGTGGCGAAGATGGCCGCGGCGTGTTCGAGAGTTTAGTGCAGACATTGGGACGATCGTGATGAGTACAGAGGCGGAGACAGAAAACTGGAAAGCCATTGTTGCTGAACATGGCTTGAGCGAAGACGAATATGACATGATCGTCGGCCATATGGGCCGGACGCCAAACCTCACTGAACTCGGCGTGTTTTCCGTGATGTGGTCGGAGCATTGCTCCTATAAGTCGTCGCGTAAATGGCTCGGCACACTTTTGACATCGGGCGATTGTGTTATTCAAGGCCCGGGGGAAAATGCCGGCGTTATCGATATCGGCGATGGTCAGGCTGCCATTTTTAAAATGGAAAGCCACAACCACCCGTCATTTATCGAACCATATCAGGGCGCGGCAACTGGCGTCGGCGGCATTATGCGCGATGTCTTCACCATGGGCGCCCGACCGGTGGCGAATATGAACGCTTTGCGGTTTGGCAGCCCCGACCATCCTAAAACGCGCCATTTGTTGGCGGGCGTGGTCTCGGGCATTGGCGGCTATGGCAATTGTATTGGCGTCCCTACAGTGGGCGGCGAGGTCAATTTCGACCCCAGCTATAATGGCAATATTTTGGTAAATGCCATGTGCGTCGGCTTGGCGACAACCGATAAGATCTTTTACGCCAAGGCCTCAGGCGTTGGCTCGCCCGTTGTTTACGTTGGCTCCAAAACCGGACGCGACGGGATCCATGGCGCGACCATGGCTTCGGCTGAATTTGACGATGACTCGGAAGAAAAACGTCCGACCGTACAAGTCGGCGACCCCTTCACCGAAAAGCTTTTATTGGAAGCCTGCCTTGAATTAATGGCTTCGGATGCGATTATCGCCATTCAAGATATGGGGGCGGCTGGCCTGACCTCATCATCGGTGGAGATGGCCTCCAAAGGCGACGTCGGCATTGTCTTAGACCTCGACCATGTGCCGTGCCGCGAAACCGCCATGACCGCTTATGAAATGCTGTTATCTGAAAGCCAAGAGCGGATGCTGATGGTCTTAAAACCCGGCCGCGAAAACGAGGCAGAAAAAATCTTTACACGCTGGGGGCTTGATTTTGCCGTCATCGGCGAACTCACCGACAGCCAGCGCATGGTGATCAAGCATCACGGCGAGGTCGTCGCCGACATGCCCTTGGGCCCATTGGCTGATGGTGCGCCGCTTTACGATCGGCCGCATGTGCCGACACCGCCGCGCGCCGCGCTCGAAACCGATGCGCTTAACCATCCCCATAATATTGCCGAAACACTCGTGACCATGCTCGGTCTGCCCGATTTGGCAAGCCGCCGTTGGGTGTGGGAGCAATATGACCATATGGTGATGGGCGATACCATAGCCCGCCCGGGTGGCGATGCCGCCTTGGTACGGGTGCATGGCACGCTCAAAGCACTCGCCATTTCAACCGATGTAACGCCGCGCTATTGCTACGCCGATCCTTTCGAAGGCGGCAAGCAAGCCGTCGCCGAAACCTGGCGTAATATTACCGCCACGGGCGCGCAACCGCTGGCGATCACCAATTGCTTGAACTTTGGTAACCCACAGCGCCCAGAAATTATGGGCCAATTTGTTGGATGTATCCAAGGCATGGACGCCGCCTGCCGCGCCCTCAACTACCCTGTTATTTCGGGCAATGTGTCGCTTTATAACGAAACCAATGGCAAAAGCATACATCCGACGCCCGCCATTGGCGGCGTTGGGCTAATCGGCGATTATCGAAAAGCGATTGGCATGGGCTTGTGCGAGGAGGGCTTGGACCTCTATCTCGTTGGCAAGGCGGGAAGCCATCTTGGATGCTCCCTTTACCTTCGTGATATTTTAAAGGTTGAGGACTTGGGTCCGCCGCCGCCGGTCGATCTTGATGCCGAGTTGCGCCATGGTAATTTCGTCCGCGCCGCCATCGCCGACGGCACTATTCGCGCCGCGCATGATGTCTCGGATGGAGGCTTGCTGGTCGCGCTGGCAGAAATGATCTTGAGCGGCTCGGTTGGCGCCAGCATCAGCGTCGCATGCGATGATCCTTATGGTTTCTGGTTCGGCGAAGATCAGGGCCGTTATCTGATTGCCGTGCGCAGTGATAGCGCGGTTGATACGCTGGCCGCCAAAGACGGTGTAATGTTACAAAAAATCGCGCAATCATCTGGCGAGGACTTGACTTTTGCCGGTGGCGTTTCCAGATCTTGGGAAGAATTGGCGGCGCAACATGAAGGCTGGATGCCAGCTTTCATGGGGCGCCCTGACTAAAAGCAAGTCGAAGCGCAACGAGGAAACGGTCAACAATGGCAATGTCGGCAGGTGAATTAGAAGCACTTATTCGAGCGGCGCTACCCGATGCCCAGATCGAGATCTCGGATCTTCGCGGCGATGGCGATCATTACGCAGCCCGCGTCGTCTCTAGCGTTTTTATCGGAAAATCGCGCATCGAACAGCATAAACTTGTTTATGACGCTATTCGCGGCGGCATGGGGGATG
>JAYODZ010000025.1:0-10983 GCA_038106515.1 Rhodobiaceae bacterium | reverse complement strand
ACGACGGCCTTAGAGTTTATTCAGAGCGAAATCGACAATAATGATGTTGTCTTGTTTATGAAGGGCACGCCGGTGTTTCCGCAATGCGGCTTTTCCGGGCAAGTTGTGCAAATCTTATCGCATATTGGTGTCCCGTTTAAGGGCATCAATGTGCTCGATAGCGACGAGCTTCGCCAAGGCGTTAAAGAGTTTTCGAACTGGCCGACGATTCCGCAGCTTTATGTTAAAGGTGAATTTGTCGGCGGCTGCGATATCATTACCGAAATGTTCGAAGAAGGGGAATTGCGTCCCTATCTCGATGAAAAAGGGATTGCGCTGGAAGCCTAGCACAGCATAAAAAAAACCCGCCTTTCGGCGGGTTTTTTTCTAGTTGCGCGAGTAAAACTCGACGACCAGATTGGGTTCCATCTGCACCGGATACGGCACATCAGACAATTTCGGTGTCATCGACAGAGATGCCGACAATTTATTGTGATCGACATTCAAATATTCCGGCACGTCGCGTTCGGCGCTTTGGATCGCTTCGAGCACGATATTGAGCGTCCGCGAACGCTCGCGAACCTCTACGACATCACCAACGCGCAAACGTCGGCTCGGGATATTGCACCGGCGACCATTGACCATGACATGACCATGGTTGATGAACTGGCGGGCACCGAACACGGTGATCGCGAATTTAGCGCGATAAACAATCGCATCGAGACGCGATTCGAGCAGACCGATCAGATTTTCCGAGGTGTCGCCCTTGCGACGCGAGGCTTCGGCGTAAATGCCACGGAATTGCTTCTCCGTGATGTTGCCGTAATAACCTTTCAACTTTTGCTTAGCACGCAGCTGCAGACCGAAGTCAGACAGCTTACCTTTGCGGCGCTGACCATGCTGCCCAGGACCATAATCGCGGCGGTTTACAGGGCTTTTGGGGCGACCCCAAATATTTTCGCCCATGCGGCGGTCGATTTTGTATTTTGTGCTAATCCGCTTGCTCATGCGGTGTTCCCACTTTCTCGTTTAAACATATTTTCGCTAGCTTGCCTGCTGTAGCCTTTGATGACGACAACACGCAAAGAAACGGCACCACAGGCACCGCCTCGAATTTGGCCGGAGTATAGCCAAGCCGCCTCGCTTGTCAATTATAAAGCCACCATATTCAGCGCTTATTTCGAGGCTCAGGAATCTGTCTCCGCAGTGGACGTTTCTTCGGTTTGCGTGGCGTCATTGTCAGCAAATCCCATTGCAATACGCCCGACCCGTCGCGTGATTTCGCTGTGATCTTCGGACCGCGGCCAACGCAAAAGCGAGTTAATTATACCGCGAAAGGTACGGATATCCTGCTCGGTCAGACTGGCGCGCAGAAACATGTTGCGGATATTGCGCATCATGGCCGGTTTTTTCTCTGCCGGCGCTAAAAACCCAGAGGCATCCAAAGCCGCCTCAAAATGCGTAAACATGCCGGTAATTTCAGCATGTTTGGCAGGGCGTGTGTCGGGCAAAGGTAAATCCTCTGCGACCGCCATATGGGCGTGCTGGTACCATTCATAACTCAGCAACAACACAGCCTGCGCTAAATTCAGCGACGAGAAATCGGGGTTAATTGGCACTTGGCAGAGCACATCAGCACGCGAAATATCCTCATTATCCAGCCCCGTCCGCTCACAACCAAAGACAATCCCTGTTTTGGCCGCAATTTTGGCTCTGCTCTGGATCTCGACGGCCACCCTCGCGGGCGTCATCACGGGCTTAACCATGTCACGCGGCCGCGCCGAAGTGGCAACGACATAGCCCAAATCGGCGATCGCGGCATCGAGATCGTCGAATTCGCGACGATTATTGATCAAGGCATCGGCACCTGCAGACGCCTTGATCGCCCTGTCCAGCTGCCAGCCTGCGCGCGGCCGGACGAGACGTAAATCCGTCAAACCAAAATTCAGCATGGCCCGCGCCACAGTGCCAATATTCTCGCCCAGCTGTGCGCCCACAAGAATTATGGCGGGCGCCGCCAAATCCGACTTAAAATGTGCTGTTTTTTTACTCATTAAGCCCAGTTAGTGGCATAGCCACCTTTCTTCTACAAGCGGTATTTGCTATACGAACTAGCAGGATCGTTGGAGGGAACATAAATGTCTCAGATAAAAGTCAAAAATCCAGTTGTTGAGCTTGATGGCGACGAGATGACACGCATCATTTGGCAACTGATCAAAGACAAGCTCATCTACCCCTATTTGGACATTGACTTGAAGTATTTTGACCTCGGCATGGAAAAGCGTGACGAGACGGAAGACCAAATCACCATTGATGCCGCCAATGCAATTAAAGAACACGGCGTCGGTGTCAAATGCGCCACCATAACGCCCGATGAGGCCCGCGTCGAAGAGTTTGGCCTTAAGAAAATGTGGCGTTCACCAAATGGCACGATCCGGAATATTCTGGGCGGCACGGTTTTCCGCGAGCCGATTATCTGCCGCAATGTCCCTCGCCTTGTGCCGGGTTGGACCGACCCGATCGTAATCGGCCGTCATGCCTTTGGCGATCAATACCGCGCCACTGACTTTGTCGTTCCCGGTAAAGGCAAATTAACCATCAAATGGGAAGCTGAAGATGGCAGCGACTCGATTGAACATGAAGTGTTCAACTTCCCAGGCGGCGGCGTCGCAATGAGCATGTATAACCTCGACGACTCGATCCGCGACTTCGCCCGCGCTTGCATGATGTATGGTATCGACCGCAAATGGCCCGTTTACCTCTCGACCAAAAACACGATTTTGAAAGCCTATGACGGGCGTTTTAAAGACATTTTTGCAGAAGTTTACGAAACTGAATTTAAAGCCAAATTTGATGAGCTCGGCATTAGTTACGAGCACCGCTTGATCGACGATATGGTCGCCGCAGCCCTAAAATGGCAGGGCAAATTTGTTTGGGCATGTAAAAATTATGATGGCGATGTGCAGTCAGATACAGTGGCGCAAGGCTTTGGCTCTCTTGGGCTAATGAGCTCGGTATTGATGACCCCCGATGGCAAAACAATGGAAGCAGAAGCGGCGCATGGCACCGTCACCCGCCACTATCGGGCGCATCAAAAAGGGCAAGAAACATCGACCAACTCGATTGCTTCGATTTTTGCTTGGACACGCGGTTTGGCGAAACGGGCCGAACTTGACGGCACGCCCGATCTAGCGACATTTGCGCAAACGCTCGAGCGCGTCTGCATCAAAACCGTTGAAAGCGGCTTTATGACAAAGGATCTTGCCCTGCTGGTCGGATCGCAACAAAAATGGCTCAGCACTGAAGGCTTCCTCGACAAGATCGACGAAAACCTTAAAAAAGCAATGGATCAGGCGTAAGCGCTTTAAGCGCCCAACAAGCTGGCAATTTCTTTCAAAGCAGCCTCGGCGTTTGCTGTTTCAGGGCCGCCAGCTTGCGCCATATCGGGGCGGCCGCCGCCGCCAGAGCCACCTAATATTTTGGCCCCAGCCTGGACCAATTCAACGGCATTGAAGCGGTCGAGCAAATCATCGGTTACGCCTACAGCGATCCCCGCCTTGTCGCCCTCAATGCCGATGAGCGCAACAACACCAGACTTAATTTGTTGTTTACCCTCATCAACAAGGCCGCGAAGCTCGCGTGCTGGCAGATCGGGCATCGCTTTTGCTAGGTAGTTTATGCCTGCAATCGAGACCATCTCAGCCTCACCGCCGCCTGCAGCCGACCCGCCCATGGCTAAACGTTTCTTGGCTTCGGCGAGTTCGCGCTCGAGCTTCTTACGATCCTCTTGCAATTTACGAATGCGATCCGGCAAATCCGTGAGGCTCGTTTTCAAATCCGATGTCAGCCCCTGCACGGTGTCTTGCAATAGCTGCAGATAAGCGATCGCGCCGATGCCCGTGCGCGCTTCAATCCGGCGAATACCAGAAGCGACTGCTGCCTCTTGCGTAATGGTAAACAGCCCAATATCCCCAAGTCGGCCGACATGCGTCCCACCGCAAAGCTCAACCGAATAATAAGGGCGGCCATCGAGATTGGCCGTCCCCATCGACAAAACCCTGACTTCGTCGCCATATTTTTCACCAAACAAGGCCAACGCGCCGGCCGCAACCGCATCGTCGGGCGACATCAGGCGCGTTTCTACGGGATCGTTTTCTAAAATCTTGGCATTGACGAGTTTTTCAACAGCACGGACCTCCTCGTCGCTAAGCGGCTTATTGTGACTAAAGTCAAAGCGCAAATAACTATCTTGCACCAGCGAGCCTTTTTGCGTCACATGAGGTCCCAAAATCTGTCGAAGCGCCTCGTGCAGCAAATGCGTTGCCGAGTGGTTGGCGCGAATAGACTGGCGGCGCGCGTGATCAACTTTTTGCACTAGGCGCAGTCCCGGAGAGACCTTGCCTTGCGTCACCGAACCGACCAGCACATGTAGATCGCCCAATTTTTTAAGCGTATCGGTGATATCGACTGTTACGCCTTCAGCGCTGAGTGAACCTTTATCGCCGGCCTGACCACCACTTTCGGCATAAAATGGCGTCTGGTTTAAAACCAACATAACCTCTTGGCCCGCCTGTGCCGTATCAACAACATCACCATCAACGACAATGGCCAGCACATCTCCCTCGGCAATTTCGGTCGTATAACCAACAAATTCGGTGGCACCGTTTCGCTCTCGCAAATCAAACCAAACCGTCTCGGTCGTCAGCTGGCCAGACCCGGCCCAATTGGCACGCGCCTCGGCGCGTTGGCGTTCCATCGCCGTATCAAAGCCTGCCAAATCGACGCCATAGCCCCGCTCACGCAGCGCATCCTGAGTTAGGTCAACGGGAAAGCCGTAAGTATCATAAAGTTTAAAGGCCACGTCTCCAGGCAAGACAACCGACAGGTCTTTGGCTACGGGGGGCAACTCAGCAACCGCCTCATCTAACAGTTTCAGCCCGCGCCCCAGCATATCGCGGAAACGCTCTTCTTCTTGCCGTAAGGTCTCGCTGATCAGCGCTTCAGCTCGACTAAGCTCTGGATAGGCCTCACCCATCAAGGATTTAAGCGTCGGCACCAGGCGCCACAAAAGCGGCTCCTTGACGCCGAGAATATGAGCATGCCGCATCGCCCGCCGCATAATCCGCCGCAGAACATACCCCCGCCCCTCATTCGACGGCATAACGCCGTCGGCCAATAGAAACGAGGCCGAGCGTAAATGGTCGGCAATCACCCGATGACTGACCCGTAAATCACCATCGGCCGCTTGCCCCGTCAAATCGGCCGAGCACTCAATCAAGCTGCGCATCAAATCAGTGTCATAATTATCGTGTTTGCCCTGCAAAATCGCCGCGATACGTTCCAAGCCCATCCCCGTGTCGATACACGGCTTCGGCAAAGGCACGCGCGAACCCTCGGCATTTTGCTCAAACTGCATAAACACCAAATTCCAAATCTCGATGAAGCGGTCGCCGTCTTCATCCGCACTACCAGGGGGGCCGCCCGGTACCGCTTCACCGTGATCGTAAAAAATTTCCGAGCATGGGCCGCACGGTCCCGTGTCACCCATCGACCAAAAATTGTCACTGGTCGCAATCCGAATAATCCGATCTTCTGACAACCCAGCGATCTTTTGCCAGAGACCAAACGCCTCATCATCATCGGCATAAACCGTTACCAAAAGCTTTTTCTCAGGGATCGCCAGATCGCGGGTCAGAAACTGCCACGCAAAATTGATAGCGTCTTCTTTAAAGTAATCGCCAAAGGAAAAATTGCCGAGCATTTCGAAAAACGTATGGTGTCGCGCCGTATAACCGACATTATCCAAATCATTATGCTTACCACCTGCACGCACGCATTTTTGCGAACTGGTGGCGCGCGGAGAGACGGGCTTTTCTTGACCCGTAAAATAATTTTTAAATGGCACCATACCGGCATTGGTAAATAGGAGTGTCGGATCGTTGATCGGCACCAACGGGCTGGACGGCACGATACGATGCTCATTTTGTTCAAAATAGGATAAAAACGCGCGACGAATATCGGCGAGACCGGTGGACATTTGAAACTCCCTAAAGGCTTTTAGGCCATTGCTTGTTTGTACCGCGCCCGCGCGCCTAAGCCAATAAATTAATAACAAAAAACGGTCGTACAACGTACGACCGTTTTATCACTTTCGCCGCCAAGCGGCATTCCCGTTGAGAGCCAACTAGCCAGCGGCCTCCTCAGGCTCTTGGTCCTGACCTTCCGCCATCAAAACCTCATCGCCAGTCAGCGCCTCGACTTGCAAAAGTCCTGCTTCGGATCGAATTTTTCCTTCAATTTCCTTCGCAATATCGGCATTCTCGGCGAGAAACTTACGGGCATTTTCTTTGCCTTGGCCGATACGTTGATCGCCATAGCTATACCAACTGCCGGATTTTTCAACGACACCGGCTTTGACGCCTAGGTCGATCAATTCGCCGGTTTTGGAAATACCCTCTCCATAGAGAATATCAAACTCAACAACGCGGAAAGGCGGTGCCACTTTATTTTTAACTACCTTGACCCGGGTTTGGTTGCCAATCACTTCTTCGCGATCCTTGATGGCACCAATCCGACGAATATCCAAACGGCAAGAGGCATAGAATTTAAGCGCATTGCCGCCCGTCGTGGTTTCGGGACTGCCAAACATGACGCCAATTTTCATCCGAATTTGGTTGATGAAAATGACCATCGTATTAGACCGTGCAATCGAGGCGGTCAGTTTACGCAGGGCCTGGCTCATCAAACGCGCCTGCAGGCCTGGCAATGAATCGCCCATATCGCCCTCGAGTTCAGCCCGTGGCGTCAACGCCGCGACAGAATCAACCACCAAAACGTCAACCGCTCCAGACCGCACCAACGTGTCAGCAATCTCGAGCGCCTGCTCACCATTGTCAGGCTGCGAGATCAACAATTCTTCCAAATTAACGCCGAGTTTTTTGGCATAACTTGGGTCTAACGCATGCTCAGCATCGATAAAGCCACAAATCCCGCCGGATTTTTGCGCCTCAGCGACGGTATGGAGCGCTAAGGTTGTTTTACCCGAGCTTTCAGGACCATAAATTTCGATCACCCGGCCGCGCGGTAGACCGCCAATACCGAGCGCAATATCCAGCCCGAGCGAACCTGTTGAAATCGCTTCGATTTCGACGACGCCTTCCGGCCCGCCGAGCTTCATAACCGAGCCTTTGCCATAGCTACGTTCGATTTGAGATAGGGCCGCTTCCAGTGCTTTTTTCTTATCTTCGCTTTTTGCCATTATTCCCACCACATTGTCCGACATATCTATCTCCTCTTATTTCATAGCCAAAATGCATCAGCAATGATTCATTTGTACTCATTTTGTTCTCAATGTCCAGTAAAAAGAACAAAGCGAAAACAAAATCCCGCACATTAGGTCTAATTATATGATATTACGAGATTCATTCGTCGCGATAAACGCGTTCTTTTTTCTCGTGGCGTTCTTGCGCCTCAATACTCAGAGTTGCAATCGGGCGCGCCTCTAACCTTTTGAGGCTGATCGGGTCGCCGGTTTCCTCGCAATAGCCATAGGTCTTGTCATCGATGCGCCGCAATGCCGCATCTATTTTGGTGACCAATTTGCGCTGACGATCGCGGGTTCTGAGCTCGAGGGTTTTCTCCGATTCAGCTGCGGCGCGATCGGCCTCATCCGGATGATGGATACTCTCGCTTTGCAAGCCATGCACGGTCTCGCGCGTTTCTTTAATGATTTCTTCTCGCCAATCCAATAGTTTACGGCGGAAATACTCTCGTTGCCGCGCATTCATAAAGGGTTCTTTTTCGGTCGGCTCGTAGTCTTTTGGAAGTCGCGTTGCCATTATTACTCCTCAAAATTTGCCTTGCTTTACCCGCTTAGGAACAGAAAATCAACCCTCTATAAGACGATGTAAAAGGCGCGTCTCGCCCCTTGATGCCCCACAGCGTTGCGGATAGTCTGCGTTCCAGATTTAAGAAACCATCACAGCATTAACAGAAGGTAAACAGAGAGTTCCCATGGAAAAGAAATTTGAAGGCACAGAAAATTATATCGCGACCGAAGATCTCCGGATCGCGGTCAATGCTGCGCTCACGCTGGAGCGCCCTCTGTTAATTAAAGGCGAGCCAGGAACCGGTAAAACGGTGTTGGCCGAAGAGGTTGCCAAGGCACTGAATATGCCGCTGATCACTTGGCACATTAAGTCGACCACAAAGGCGCATCAGGGCCTTTATGAATATGACGCGATTACTCGTCTGCGCGACAGCCAATTGGGCGACGAGCGCGTTAAGGACGTCAAAAACTACATTAATCGCGGTAAATTGTGGGAGGCTTTTGACCAAACCGATCGCGTGGTTTTGTTAATCGACGAAATCGATAAAGCAGATATCGAATTTCCAAATGATTTGCTGCAGGAACTCGACCGCATGGAGTTTTATGTTTATGAGACTGGCGAAACCATCAAAGCGGTAAAGCGCCCGCTCGTGATTATTACCTCAAATAATGAAAAAGAACTGCCGGATGCCTTTTTGCGTCGTTGCTTCTTCCACTATATCGCTTTCCCCGACGCTGAAACCATGCAAGAGATCGTCCGCGTTCACTTCCCAGATATTAAGGACCGCTTGATCAAACAAGCGCTCACTACATTTTATGAAGTGCGTGATGTGCCCGGCTTAAAGAAAAAACCGTCAACCTCGGAGTTGCTCGATTGGCTGAAGCTTCTGATGAATGAAGATATCGACCCGGAGACTTTGCGCGAGGCCGACAGCAGCAAACTCATCCCGCCGCTACATGGTGCATTGATCAAAAACGAACAAGACGTGCATTTGTTCGAAAGACTTGCCTTTTTGGCGCGTCGTGAGCGAAACTAAAATCCATGTTTGTGAATTTTTTCCACGAGCTCAAACAAGCCAATATTCCGGTCTCTTTGCGGGAATATTTGTCGCTAATGGAAGCCTTGGACGCCGATTTGATCGAGCGCAAGGTAGAGGAGTTTTATTACCTGTCGCGCGCGACACTGGTTAAAGACGAGCGAAATTTGGATAAATTCGACCGCGTATTTAGCCATGTCTTTCGTGGTCTCGACTCGCTCGAAGACGGTGATATTGCGCAGATCCCCGAAGAATGGTTACGCAGCTTGACGGAAAAATATCTAACCGAAGAAGAAAAAGCCAAGATCGAGTCGCTCGGCGGTTGGGAAAAGATAATGGAGGAGTTGAAAAAACGCCTCGAAGAACAAAAAGAGCGGCACGAAGGTGGCTCGAAATGGATCGGCACCGGCGGCACTTCGCCTTTCGGCGCCGATGGGTACAATCCCGAGGGCGTTCGCATCGGGCAAAAGGAAAGTCGGCATCGCAAAGCCGTAAAAGTTTGGGACAAGCGCGAATATAAAAACCTCGACGACAGTGTGGAGTTAGGCACGCGTAATATCAAAGTTGCCTTGCGCCGCTTGCGCCGCTTCGCCCGCGACGGCAATCCCGAAATTCTGGATATTGATGACACCATCAAATCAACCGCCAATGCCGGCTACCTCGATATCAAACTAATCCCCGAGCGGCGAAATAATGTCAAAGTCTTGGTGTTTTTTGATATTGGCGGATCGATGGATCCACATATTCGCTTGTGCGAAGAATTATTCTCCGCCGCGCGCACCGAGTTTAAAAACCTCGAATATTTCTATTTCCATAATTGCCTTTACGAGGGCGTTTGGAGAGATAATCGACGCCGCTTTAGTGAGAAAATGGACACATGGGATGTCCTGCATAAATATGCCGCCGACTACAAAGTCATTTTCGTCGGCGATGCCTCAATGAGCCCTTATGAGATTAGCTATGCTGGCGGCTCGGTCGAGCATTGGAATGAAGAGCCGGGCGGCGTTTGGCTACAGCGCGTCTGCGAGGTCTATGAAAATGTTGTTTGGCTCAACCCAACGCCAGAGCGCTATTGGGAGCACACACCGAGCTTACAAATGATCAAGCAAATCTTTTCTGACCGCATGTTCGGCCTAACCCTTGAGGGGCTCGACGGAGCTATGCGCGAGCTTGGCCGTTAAACCAAGCTTGCGCAAAACCGTTTAATGCGCCGGCACGCCTCGGTCAGATTGTCGTCCGACGTTGCGTAGCTAATGCGGAAAAATGGCGATAGACCAAAGGCGGCGCCGTGGACAACCGCGACACCTTCGGCTTCCAGCAAAGCAGTGGCAAAATCTTCATCGGATGCGATTTTAATGCCCGAAGGCGTTGTTTTGCCAATACAGCCCTCGCAGGACGGATAGACATAAAACGCACCTTCTGGCGTCAGACACGAAATCCCGTCTGCTTCATTCAAAAGCTCAACCACCATATCACGACGACGTTTGAAAACCAGATTGCGTTCGGCGATATAGTCTTGCGGGCCGTTTAGCGCCTCGACCGATGCCCACTGACTGATCGATGTTGGGTTTGAGGTCGACTGCGATTGGATTTTATTCATCGCCTTAATCAGAATATCGGGTCCAGCCGCATAACCAATCCGCCAGCCCGTCATAGCATAGGCTTTCGATACACCGTTCATGGTCAAGGTGCGATCGTAAAGTTTTGGCTCGACCTGCACGGGCGTGGCAAACACAAAATTGTCATAGGTCAAATGCTCATACATGTCATCGGTCAAAACCCAGACATCCGAATGACGTAGCAAAACATCAGTGAGTTTTTTCAACTCTGCCGCTGTATAAGCCGCCCCCGTTGGATTAGATGGCGAGTTGAAAATGAACCATTTGGTTTTCGGTGTGATCGCCGCTTCCAAGTCCTCGGGCTGTAATTTGAAGCCATGTTCGGCCTTGGTCTCAACGATCACCGGCGTACCGCCCGCTAAATTCACAATATCGGGATACGAAACCCAATAAGGCGCCGGAATAATAACCTCGTCGCCAGGATTGAGCGTCGCCATCATGGCGTTATAGATAATTGGCTTACCGCCCGGGGAAACAAAACACTGCTCTGGCGCATAGTCGAGACCATTCTCGCGCTTAA
>JAYODZ010000170.1:1454-2939 GCA_038106515.1 Rhodobiaceae bacterium | reverse complement strand
GATTGATGGGATCCGCCATAATATCGATTTCCTCGGTGCCATCATGGCGCATGAGCGCTTCAAATCGGGTGCTTTAACAACAGCCTTTATCGCCGAGGAATACCCTGAGGGGTTTGACGGGGCGAGCTTATCTGAGGGGCAAAATCGTGCCCGTGCGGCCGTGGCCTATGCCATGCATCAGAGCGAAGATGGGCGGTTGCGGCAGATCTCGCAGGCGATTCCGAATTATCAAAGTGTTGCGACCAAAACCCGTGCCATAATGGTCGACGAGACCTTATTTGAAGTCGAGCCGCATGACGATGGTTGTGTGATCGCCGGCCAATCCCACAATGTTGAAATTGACTGGAAACCTGGGGATTTATTCTGTCGGGCGCAAGTCGATGGCGCTACTTATATTTTCTGTGTTGATAAAACCCCCGAAGGTTATGCTTTAACGGGGCAGGGGCGTCGCTCCGAGGTAACGGTGCGAAGCCCGCGGGCGCAAGAGTTAATGGTTCATATGCCGGCGCAAGATGACGGCGCTAGCGAGAAAGAATTGCTGTGCCCAATGCCAGGCATGGTGATTGCGATTAATGTCGAGCCCGGGCAATCGGTCAAAGCGGGTGAGGCTTTGGCCGTCGTTGAGGCGATGAAAATGGAGAATATTCTGCGCGCCGAGCGCGAAGTGACGGTGAAATCTGTCCTCTGTGCGGTTGGGGATAAGCTCGCCGTCGACGATGTTATGATCGAGTTTGAATAATCGGCAGCTTAAAATCGCTCTCGAAATGACGCAATAGAGCCTGATCGAGTTCGGCCATGCTCACGATATGACCTAAATTGACCATACTCGTCACGCCTTGATCACGAATGCCACAGGGAATGATGCCGTCATAATGATCAAGGCTGGGTTCGACATTAACACTAATGCCATGAAAACTGACCCAACGTCGTACGCGAATGCCGATCGCCGCAATCTTGTCGAGGCGATCCGATCCCAATTCGGGGCGTTGGACCCAGACGCCGACACGGCCAGGAACAATTTGGCCGGTAATGTTGAAACTCTCAAGCGTTGCAATAATCCAATTTTCGATTTGCCGCACGAAACATTTAATGTCGCGGCCGCGCCGATCTAGGTCTAGCATCAAATAGACGACGCGTTGCCCCGGCCCGTGATAGGTAAATTGGCCGCCGCGTCCAGCTTTGAAAACGGGGAAGCGGTCGTGAGTGAGGAGATCTTGGTCTTGCGCACTGGTGCCGGCAGTGTAAAGCGGAGGGTGCTCAAGGAACCACAGACATTCTGGTTGCGTGCCCAGCGCGATATCACGCACTCTTTGCTCCATAAAGGCGAGGGCGTCGGGATAATCGACAGGCGTATCCGAAAAAATGATTTCAGGCATCATAGCGTCTGACTATCATAGCTTGGAGTGAATAAATAACAATAAAAAAATGTATAATATTATAATATACATTTTTATATTGCTAAATATGCTTAATATGGTCATAAGG
>JAYODZ010000170.1:693-1444 GCA_038106515.1 Rhodobiaceae bacterium | reverse complement strand
GTCATAAGGAGTGTAAGGAGTTCGTTATGATACCGGTAATTCTCGACAGTGATGAAATGACCATAGCGGTTATTGGCTCAGGACCGCAGGCGCAACGTCGGTTGCAGCTGGTTGATGCCGCAGGCGCGCGCTATGTTAGGGTGTTTGCGGAAAACCCCGATGCCGATATGGTGGCGCTCGCTGGCGAGCGCCTGATCGCGCGCTGGCCAAGCGAAGACGAGATTGCGCAATGCCATCTGATTTACATCGCCAATGTCGACGACATTTTGGCGGAAAAATTTACCCATCAAGGACGAAGGGTAAAGACACTCGTGAATGTCGAGGATGTGCGTCCCTTGTGTGATTTTCATGTGCCCGCAATTGTTCGCCGTGGCGATCTCGTTCTCACCGTGTCAACGGGCGGCAAGTCCCCCGGATTGGCGCGGCGCTTGAAGCGAGAATTAGAACGTTTATTTCCAGAGGTCTGGGGCGAGCGGTTGCAGGCCTTGGCTTCGGCGCGCGACGGATGGCGTGCAGAGGGTACGAGCTTCAAAGAATTGCTGCAACGCACCGATGATTTTATTGATCGTGAAAAATGGCTTCCGAAATGACCGCGCCACACCCCATAAGAATTGATTTAAGCGAGGAGAATAATATCCTCGGTAGCTTGAAGGCCGAGGATATTCTGATCCGCGCCGCCGACCATTTATTCCCCGGACGCTTATGCGTGGTGTCGTCCTTCGGTGCCGAAGCCGTTGTTCTCTTGCACTTA
>JAYODZ010000170.1:0-683 GCA_038106515.1 Rhodobiaceae bacterium | reverse complement strand
TCTCAATACAGGAAAGCTCTTCCCCGAGACATTGCGCTATCGCGATCGGCTACAGGCTCAGCTCAACTTAATGGATGTGCGTAGTATTGGACCATCGCCGCTCGACCTTGGGCGCGACGATGCGGATGGAACGCTCTGGAGCCGCAATACCGACCAATGTTGCGCGCTTCGAAAAGTCAAGCCGCAAGAGCGAGCAACGCGCGGCTTTTCCGCCTTGATCACTGGCCGGAAAAAATTCCAAACCCGCGAACGCGCCGCAATGAATGTTTTGGAGTTGAATGATGATGGCCGCTATCGTCTTAACCCGCTCGCCAGTTGGTCGCTCGACGAGTTGAAAAGCTATATCGAAACCCATGACTTGCCGCGGCACCCTTTGGTGAAAGATGGCTATTTGTCGATCGGCTGTCAGCCTTGCACCAGTCGGGTTAAGGAGGGCGAGGATTACCGGGCTGGCCGTTGGGCTGGTAGCGATAAGGAAGAATGCGGCATTCACCTCAATATTGATGGTGACGGCATCTAGTTTGGCCTCAACATAGCCCATGGTTTTGCTTGTGTTGTGGCGGCTATTTTGCTACATCCGAGCAGCGTTACGTGCGGTCGTGGCGGAATTGGTAGACGCGCAGCGTTGAGGTCGCTGTGGGGTAACACCCGTGGAAGTTCGAGTCTTCTCGACCGCACCAGCT
>JAYODZ010000169.1:0-2973 GCA_038106515.1 Rhodobiaceae bacterium | reverse complement strand
CGGCGGGCGCTCGGGTCGATCGACATGTCTCAGAGAGCCTTTTCATGCGTATCGCGCGCTTCGACACAGTTTTGTCGCGGCAGGCGATCGGAGCTCTGGCGAGCACGGTTCGCGATTTCGAGACGCTGAAAGATATGCTCGGATCGGCCTCGTTTTCGGTGCTGGTAGATCTTCCGTTTTTGCTTTTATTCCTGGTCGTATTGTTTTTGATCGGTGGGCCAGTCGCGGCGGTTCCAGCCTTAATTGTGCCCTTGGTGATTATTTTTGGCGTCATGTTGCAACCCCTGATGGGCAAGATGGCTCAACTGGGCGCCAGCCAAGGACAGTCCAAGCAAGCTGTGATGGTTGAAATGATCTCCGCACTCGAGACGGTTAAAACCATTCGCGGTATATCCCTGTTGCGTCGGCGCTGGCTCGAATCCGTGGTCAATCAAGGCGCCGCCAATCGCCGGAGCCGCTTCGCGAGCCAGCTCACACAAGTTTTCACTCAGATGGGGCAACAGCTCAGCCAAATCGGCATTGTCATCTATGGCGTGTTTCTTATCATGGACGGCACGCTGACCATGGGGCAGTTGGTCGCTTGTGTCATTTTGTCGGGTCGCACGCTAGCGCCTTTGGCACAGCTGACCAATTTATTGGTCCGCGCTAATCACGCCGTAACGGCCTATCGTAATCTCGATGAGATTTTAAAAGGCACGTCCGATGAAGAAAATCGCAGCAGTCAAGTGCGGCGCGAGACCTTCGAAGGCGCCATGACTTTTAAAAATGTTACCTTTGCTTATGAAGGGCAAGAAAATCCCGTCATGCGCGATGTGTCCTTCGACATTAAACCTGGCGAACGGGTCGGGATCCTCGGGCGTATCGGGTCGGGCAAGACCACCATTTTACGTCTGCTCGCCGGTTTGCAGAAGCCGGATAGTGGTTTGGTGCTAGTTGATAATGCCGACATTCGGCAAATTCGTCCCGATGATGTGCGGGCCAATCTGTCGGTGGTGTTGCAAAACCCGGTGCTGTTTTCGGGCACGGTGCGGCAAAATTTGTTGATGGGGAACCCTGATGCAAGCGACGCCGATTTGCTCGAGGCTGTCGAAAAATCCGGTGCCGATCGCTTTATTGGTCTATTACCGGGCGGTTTCGATTTTCCGCTGTCGGAAGGTGGCCGAGAGCTGTCGGTTGGGATGCGACAATCGTTGGCAATTGCCCGAGGTCTGATTGCGCGCCCCCGTATTTTGATGCTCGATGAACCGACCGCGCCGCTCGATGCTGGCACCGAAACTGCGCTGGTGCAGTCGCTGGATAAAGCGACGCGCGGCATGACGGTGGTCTGCGTGACCCACCGTGGGGCCATGTTGCAAATGCTCGAGCGGCTGATTGTCGTCGATGCCGGGCGCATTGTCGTCGATGGTCCACGCGATAAAGTTTTAGAAAGTTTGAAGGGGCAACAATGACAATAATTTCTTCCCTGATCGCAACTTTGCGCCGCTTCGGTGCAACCTTTGCTAACTCTAAAGCAGGACAAATTCTCGTCGATCTCGCGAGACGCTTTGCGACAACGCGGGTTTATAAAATAATGCTCGTCCCGATTGCTTGGTTGACGGCAAAAAAGGCGCAGCTAACGGAAACATACGACCAACTTCTCGGTGACCATGAAGACGTTATCGAGCAAAAAATGATGCTTAGCGATGTCGATATTGATCTCGAAGATGAGGGCGACGTCGGACGCGGAAACACCGTGTTTATCCTGATCGCCAGCTTTTTTACAATTGCCGTTCTATGGGCGGCCTTCGCCGATCTCGACGAGGCGGTGCGGGCCGAAGGTGAGATCGTGCCGCCAAGCTCGGTCCAGACGGTGCAAAGCCGTCTGCCCGGTAACGTCGCCGAAATTGCCGCCAAACTGGGTGACCGCGTTCAGGCGGGCGATGTTTTATTCCGACTTGAAGATCAGGATATGCAGGCGGTTTTTGACAATAATGAAATCAAGCGCATTAACTCGGGCGCCGCGTCGGCGCGGTTACATGCCGAAATCGAAGGAGCCGATGATGTCACCTTCCCATCGGATTTGATCGCCAATAACCCAACCGCGGTAGACGCCGAACGAGCCTTGTTTACGCAACGTAAAACAGCACTCGATGATCGCTTGAGCGTACTCGATCGCGCGATTGCCGAGAAGCAGGCTGAGATACATATGTATGCGGCAGCCGTTGAAAACTTAACGGAAGAAATTAAAATTCTCGAGCCTTTGGTTGCCGAGGGGCACGAGGCGCGCTTGACACTGTTATCGCGCAAAACGGAGCTGGCGCAGTCGAAAGGCGCATATGATTTGGCAAAAATTGCCGCCGATCGTAGTCGGCATGAGCGCGAGTCGGCGATTTCCGAGTTCCGAGCGCGTGCCGCAGCTGAATTGGCCGAGTTCCGCAATGAGGTCGAGCAGGCCGATGCCCAACAACAAGCCTTGCGCGGCAAGGTGAATGACGCGGTGATCCGCGCACCAGTTTCGGGGATTGTCTCAGCCGTGCATGTCAAAACTCAGGGCGCCGTGGTGCAAGCGGGAACCTTGCTGGCTGAAATTGTGCCAGATGAAAAAGCCGTCTTGGTGCGCGCGCGGGTTTTGGCGCAAGACATTGCCGGCATTCATATCGGCCAGCGCGCCAATATTACGCTAAACGCCTATGATGTATCGATTTATGGAGCGATGCAGGGGCAGGTGCAGCAAATTGCTTCAAATACGACGCAAGAAGAACAGCGCCCGCCTTATTACGAGACGATGATCGAAATTCCCAATCCGCAATTCTCGAAGGCGGTTGAGGGGGTCGAAATTGTCCCGGGCATGGGCGTGCTGGTGAATATATTGGGGCAGAAGCGGAGCGTGCTAAGCTATATCTTTTCGCCGATCAATAAGGCGGCGTCGGTCGCCTTCCGCGAGCGCTAAGAGAGCGTGCTTTGCATCCAGATCATCCACAGGCCGCGCAGGAT
>JAYODZ010000168.1:0-3006 GCA_038106515.1 Rhodobiaceae bacterium | reverse complement strand
CCGCGGCAAAAAGTAACCCGCCGGAATAAGGTGCCTGCTATGGAGGCTTGTCCTCAAAAACGTGGCGTTTGCACTCGCGTCTACACAACGACGCCGAAAAAGCCAAACTCGGCATTGCGGAAAGTCGCTCGTGTGCGTTTGACCAATGGCTTTGAGGTCACGAGCTACATTCCCGGCGAAGGCCACAACTTGCAAGAACACTCAGTAGTGATGATCCGTGGTGGTCGTGTAAAAGACCTTCCTGGCGTTCGCTACCACATTATCCGCGGCACCCTCGATACGCAGGGTGTTAAAGATCGTCGCCAACGCCGCTCGAAATACGGCGCGAAGCGTCCGAAATAGGGAGTAGATAGATGTCTCGTCGTCACCGCGCTGAAAAACGTGAGATCAACCCTGATGCCAAATTTGGCGATGTGGTGCTTACCAAATTTATGAACAGCTTGATGCTGCATGGCAAGAAATCAACAGCTGAAACAATTCTATATAGCGCGCTTGATCGCGTTGAAGAAAAGTTGAAGCGCGAGCCTTTGGCTGCGTTCCATGAGGCGCTTGAAAATGTCATGCCAGCCGCCGAAGTTCGGTCGCGCCGCGTGGGCGGTGCCACCTATCAGGTGCCGGTTGAAGTACGCCCTGAACGTAAACAAGCACTCGCCATTCGTTGGATTATCTCGGCGGCGCGTGCGCGCAACGAAAACACGATGGAAGAGCGGCTTGCTGGCGAGTTTTTGGATGCCGTCAATAATCGCGGCTCGGCTGTTAAGAAACGCGAAGACACGCACCGCATGGCAGAAGCCAACCGCGCCTTCTCGCATTATCGCTGGTAATTTCGGAAAGTTAAGATCATGGCACGTAAAACTCCTCTCGGCGACTATCGCAATATTGGTATCATGGCGCATATCGATGCTGGTAAAACGACGACGACCGAACGTATTCTGTATTACACGGGCGTGAGCTACAAAATCGGTGAGGTCCATGACGGCGCGGCCACGATGGACTGGATGGAGCAAGAGCAAGAGCGCGGTATTACGATTACCTCGGCGGCGACAACCTGCTTTTGGCGTGAAAAGCGCATTAACATTATTGACACCCCAGGCCACGTGGACTTCACGATTGAAGTTGAGCGTTCTTTGCGCGTGCTTGACGGTGCTGTTGCTGTATTTGACTCGGTTGCTGGTGTGGAGCCGCAATCTGAAACAGTGTGGCGGCAAGCAGATAAATATAACGTGCCGCGCATGTGCTTTATCAACAAAATGGACCGCACAGGGGCCAACTTCTACCGTTGCGTCGATATGATTATTAACCGATTGGGTGCGCGGCCACTGGTAACGCAGCTGCCGATTGGTGCCGAGAGTGATTTCGAAGGCGTTGTTGATTTGATCAATATGCGCGAGATCATTTGGACAGAAGAAAGCCTCGGGGCCGAGTTCGAATATCGCGACATTCGTGCTGATCTGAAAGAGCAGGCCGACAAGTATCGTGCCGATCTGGTTGAAACAGCCGTCGAAGTCGATGACGATGTCATGGAAGCCTATCTCGAAGGTAATGAGCCCGATGGCGATACATTGATCAAATGTATCCGCAAGGGCACGATCAACCAAAATTTTGTACCGATTTTGTGCGGTACAGCATTTAAAAACAAAGGCGTGCAGCCTTTGCTTGATGCCGTTGTTGATTTTATGCCGTCGCCTGTCGATGTGGATGCTATTCAAGGTATTGATGTCAAGACGGAAGCTGCTGTTACGCGTAAAACGTCCGATAGCGAGCCTCTATCAATGTTGGCTTTCAAAATTGCCAATGACCCCTTCGTCGGTTCTCTGACCTTTGCGCGGATTTATTCGGGCAAGCTCGAGAGCGGTATCTCAGTCCTCAATACGGTCAAGGATAAGCGCGAGCGGATTGGTCGTATGTTGCAAATGCACGCGAATTCGCGTGAAGAGATCAAAGAAGCCTATGCTGGCGACATTGTTGCTCTTGTTGGCATGAAAGATACCACAACAGGCGACACGCTATGTGCTGTTGAAAGCCCTGTTATTCTCGAGCGGATGGAATTCCCAGAGCCTGTTATTCAGGTCGCTGTTGAGCCAAAAACCAAAGGCGATCAGGAAAAAATGGGCTTGGCGCTGAGCCGTCTGGCACAAGAAGATCCCTCGTTCCGCGTCTTCAGTGATGAGGAAAGCGGCCAAACAATCATTGCTGGTATGGGCGAATTGCACCTCGATATTATCGTCGACCGGATGCGCCGTGAGTTCAAAGTCGAAGCCAATGTTGGCGCACCGCAAGTGGCCTATCGTGAGACCTTCACGAAAGCTGCGGAAGTTGATTATACGCATAAAAAACAAACCGGTGGTTCGGGTCAGTTTGCGCGCGTGAAAATGATCATCACACCGATGGAGCCAGGTGGCGGATACGAGTTTGAAAACAAAATTGTCGGTGGTTCGATCCCGCGCGAATATATCCCGGGTGTCGAAAAAGGCATCGAGAGCGTTCGTGAAAATGGCGTGCTTGCTGGCTTCCCGATGATTGACTTTAAGGTAGAGTTGATCGACGGCGCGTTCCACGATGTGGACTCGAGCGTTATGGCGTTTGAGATCGCTGCGCGGGCGGCCTTCCGTGAAGCATCGCGTGATGCGGGTGCCCGTTTGCTCGAGCCGATCATGTCGGTCGAAGTTGTGACCCCCGAGGAACATATGGGCGATGTAATCGGCGACTTGAACAGCCGTCGCGGTCAAGTGCGTGGTACAGAGAGCCGTGGTAACGCCGCGGTCGTGAATGCGATGGTACCACTGGCCAATATGTTCGGTTATGTAAACAACCTGCGTTCGATGTCGCAAGGACGGGCGCAATATTCAATGCAATTTGATCACTACGAACCTGTTCCACAAGCTGTGGCAGACGAAGTGATTGCGAAAATGGCTTAATCGCCCACAGGGCAAAAGTACGGAGATAAGTTGATGGGTAAAGAGAAATTTGAGCGCACGAAACCGCATTGTAACATTGGCACGATTG
>JAYODZ010000024.1:18501-20939 GCA_038106515.1 Rhodobiaceae bacterium | reverse complement strand
CTAATCCATGCGCTTTAGCCAATGCTTCAATCTGCGCCAAGTCTCGATCCATCGCGAGCCTATTCAAATGCCCTGTTAGAGCCGATCTGTCAAGGCCATCATGGGTGCTGGCTGCATCTAATATGGCGGCATGCATGGCCGCAAGATGACCTTCCGGCATATCAAGGCGCTCAAAACTGTCATAATGCCGCTCGAGAAGCTTAGGATGAGCTAAAACCCCCGCCAAAAGTAGCATTGGGCGGGCCGAAACGCCGCTGGAGGCACTTGCTACGGTCGAGCGCTTGGTTTCCATGCGGGCTTTGGCGCGCGGCGCATAGCGTCGGTCATAGTTTTGACCTCGGGGCGCGGCTGGCTGAAATAAAGCGTCGAGGCGGCGTTTGATGTCCTGCCCATAAAGCTCGCGCACATCGCGGTCTTTGATTTGCCCCACCAATTGTCGCAATCTTTGCTTGAAATCGGCCATGCGCTCGGGCGTATCCAACGCGACCCGCTCTTTTTCCCGTTCCCACAACAAATCCACCAGCGACATCGCCTTTTCGACCACGCGCTGTACCCCGTCACGGCCCTCGTCGCGCGCCAGATCGTCGGGATCCTTGCCGCGAGGCAGCAATGCGAAACGAAGCGAAAATCCAGGCTTTAGAATTGGTAAGCTACGGTCTATCGCGCGATAGGCAGCGCGCAAACCGGCTTCGTCGCCATCGAGACAGAGAATGGGCTCCGGCGTCAGGCGCCACAACAAAGCAATCTGTTGTTCGGTAATGGCCGTCCCCAGCGGGGCAACGGAAGCTGACAGACCAACCCGCGCCAGACCAATCACATCCATATAGCCTTCAACCACCAATAATTGCTTGCTGTCGAAGGCGGGTTGCCGCGCGCGATGAAAATTATAGAGATTATCGCCCTTATGGAACAACTCGGTTTCTGGCGAATTAAGATATTTAGCGGGCGCGTCAGGATCAAGCGCGCGACCGCCAAAAGCAATCACCCGCCCACGCGCATCGTGAATGGGAAACATAATGCGATCGCGGAACCGATCATAGGCTTGGCCGCCATCATCGGGCTTAATAACCAAGCCTGCGGCCAGCAAATCCTGCTCCGTAGCCCCTTTTTGCGTTAAAAAATTGCGTAAACCGGTGCGCTCCTTTGGGGCGTAGCCGATACCAAAGGACCGGCACAATTCATCTTGCACCGTGCGCCGCCGCAAATAATCGAGGGCCTCAGCCCCTTGGCGGGTCCGCAGTTGCTGCTCAAACCATTGCCCTGCTAGCGCCATCCAGTCTGATAAGCCGCGGCGACGCTCGGCTTTTTGAGCGGCTTGCGGGTCGTGCGCTGGTAGGCTGACGCCTGCCTCCGCGGCAAGTCGCTCAACTGCTTCTGGAAAACTTACCCCTTCTGTTTCCATCAAAAAATCGAAGATAGACCCATGCTTTCCCGTCGCGAAACAGTGATAGAATTGCTTATCGTCATTCACGGTGAACGATGGCGTTTTTTCTGCCTTAAACGGCGACAGGCCAACATATTCGCGGCCACGTCGTTGCAGTTTCACGCGCCGCCCGACGATCGAGGACACCGAAACTCGGTTTTTAATATCGTCAAGAATATGCGGTGGGAAAGCCATAGCATATTATAAAGCAAAATAGCGAAGCGGTAAGTTCTGAATTAGCCCGTGCGAACTATATGTTGGGGACAGCTAGGCGCCCAGCTTTTCCTTGACCAAGACGCCAGCGCGGCCAAAGTCCATTTGCCCAGCATAGGCTTCCTTCAAGGCGGCCATAACGCGGCCCATATCTTTCAGCGACGCAGCTTCGAGCGCCGCAATAGTCTCGGCAACGGCTTCAATAATTTCTGCTTCGGATAACTGCGCCGGCAAAAAGCCCTGAATAATCTCAATCTCAGCGCGCTCTCTGTCGGCTAAATCGGCTCGCCCGGCGTCGTCATAGGTGGTGGCCGACTCGACCCTTTGGCGCACCATTTTGCTTAAAATGTCGATAATCTCTGTATCGCTGACGCCCTCACGGTTGTCATCGGTACGCGCCGCAATATCGCGATCCTTGACAGCTGCCATCACCAGACGCAATGTCGCGGCGCGGATTTTGTCCTGCCCCTTGATGGCTTCTTTTAAAGCTTCGTTCAACTCGGTTCGCATAAAACACCCTCTATGACCACGCGCGGGGAACCTACTCCATACCGATGCCAGACGCAATTGCTTTTGGCGTGATTTACCGTCACGATTCGAGGCGTCTTCCGTTAGCGCATCGCAAATATCGGGCCGCCAAACCGGTGGCCGTATTTACCGCTCGTAAGGATATGATTTTAATACTTAATTTTATTAACATTTTGCGTCGAAGAAAACTTGACCCCCGCACAAGCTTTCGATAGTTTCCGTGAGATCTTCGGCCTCATAGCTATCTGATGTCCGAGATCGACCTTAGTTCAGC
>JAYODZ010000024.1:16557-18491 GCA_038106515.1 Rhodobiaceae bacterium | reverse complement strand
ACGATCTTGAGAGAAAACGTATGCTGTCTGCCATTTTCCATATCCGCCCCGACCAAGCTGGGGCGTTTTTTTTTGGCAGTTTTCAGGGCGTTTTTGACGGTTTCGATTTACGGGCATACGAAAACAATTATGTGAGAGGTCGCGCATGAGTGGCTGGGAAGAGCAAAAACCGACAGCCGCACTGGTGCTTGCCGACGAAACCGTGATTTACGGATATGGAGTTGGCGCCGAAGGCGTTGTTGTCGGTGAGGTTTGTTTTAACACCGCCATGACCGGCTATCAGGAAATCCTGACCGATCCCTCCTATGCCGAGCAAATTGTTACCTTTACCTTTCCCCATATTGGCAATGTCGGCGTTAATGACGAAGACAGCGAGACCTCGAATAAAGAGGCTCCCGCCGCCAAAGGCTTAATCATCCGAGATGCCATCACGTCGCCCGCGAATTACCGCTCGACAGCGCATCTCGATAGCTGGCTAAAGAAACACGGGCTGATCGGACTAAGTGGTGTCGATACGCGCTCGATTACGATTTTTATTCGCCAAGCGGGCATGTTCAACGCCGCCTTAGCGCATGCCCAGAATGGTGTGTTTGATGTTCCCGCTCTGGCGGCGCAAGCGCGCGCTTTTGCCGGCCTCGAAGGCGCCGATTTAGCGATTACCGTGACCCGTCCGCAGCAACTAACTTGGGATCAAGGACGCTGGCAGTGGAATGAAGGCTTTGCAACTGGGACAGCGTCGCGCCACGTGGTGGCTATCGATTTCGGCGCCAAGAACAATATTTTACGCTGTCTAGCACAAGCGGGCTGCGCCGTGACCTTGGTGCCGGCAACAATGCCGCATGATGAGATAATGGCAATCGCGGCCGACGGCTATTTCCTGTCTAACGGCCCCGGTGACCCGGCGGCGACGGCTGCGCATGCCCTGCCCCTGATTGCCAAAATGCTCGCGAGCGATAAGCCCATTTTCGGGATTTGCCTCGGCCACCAGCTTTTGGGACTAGCGCTCGGTGCCCGTACCATAAAAATGCCGCAAGGGCACCACGGCGCCAACCACCCCGTGAAAGATATCGAGACTGGAAAAGTTGAAATCACCTCGATGAACCACGGCTTTGCAGTTGATCGCGACAGCCTACCAGCAAATGTGACCGAAACCCATGTCAGCCTGTTTGATGGCAGCAATTGCGGTATTAAGCTCGCCGACAAACCTGTTTTTTCGGTTCAATATCACCCCGAGGCCTCGCCTGGCCCGCAAGATAGTCATTACCTGTTCGACCGCTTTCTCGCGGCGATGGAAAGATAGCCATGCCGAAACGTACCGATATATCGAGCATTATGATCATCGGCGCGGGGCCGATTGTGATCGGCCAAGCTTGTGAATTTGACTATTCGGGCACGCAAGCCTGTAAGGCTTTGCGCGAAGAGGGCTACCGCGTCATTTTGGTGAACTCAAATCCCGCCACCATCATGACCGATCCCGATCTTGCCGATGCTACCTATATCGAGCCGATCACGCCTGCTGTGGTCGCTAAAATTATCGAGCAAGAGCGTCCCGATGCTGTGTTGCCAACCATGGGTGGGCAAACAGCTTTGAACACCGCCATCGCGCTGGCCGAAGACGGCACACTGGATAAATTCGGCGTGCAGCTAATCGGTGCCGATTTGGAAGCGATTAAAAAAGCCGAAGACCGGCAATTATTCCGCGATGCGATGGATAAAATCGGTCTCGAAAGCCCGCGCTCGAAAATCGCCCACAGCCTCGACGAGGCCCTCGAAGGTCTCGACTTTGTCGGCTTGCCTGCCATTATCCGCCCCTCTTTCACCCTCGGCGGTACGGGCGGCGGCATTGCCTATAACCGCCAAGAATTCATTGATATTGTCGAGCAAGGACTTGATGCTTCACCCTCGAACGAGGTTTTGATCGAGGAGAGCGTGCT
>JAYODZ010000024.1:4581-16547 GCA_038106515.1 Rhodobiaceae bacterium | reverse complement strand
TGGCTGGAAAGAATATGAAATGGAAGTGGTGCGTGATCGCAATGACAATTGCATCATCATCTGCTCAATTGAAAATGTCGACCCGATGGGCGTCCACACCGGTGACAGCATAACCGTTGCACCGGCCTTAACGCTAACCGATCGCGAATACCAAATCATGCGTAACGCGTCGATCGCGGTCTTGCGCGAAATTGGCGTTGAGACAGGTGGCTCGAATGTTCAGTTCGCCGTTAATCCTGAAAATGGTCGCTTGATCGTCATCGAAATGAACCCGAGGGTTTCGCGCTCGTCAGCCTTGGCCTCTAAAGCAACCGGCTTCCCGATTGCTAAAATCGCCGCCAAGCTGGCTGTAGGCTACACGCTGGACGAGCTGCAAAACGATATCACGCGCGTCACCCCGGCAAGCTTCGAGCCGACCATCGATTATGTTGTGACCAAAATTCCGCGCTTTGCCTTTGAGAAATTCCCAGGTGCGCAACCAAATTTGAACACGGCCATGAAGTCGGTAGGCGAAGCCATGGCGGTTGGGCGTAATTTCCAAGAGTCGCTGCAAAAAGCCTTACGCTCGCTGGAGACAGGTTTAACCGGCCTCAACCCGCCAGCCAATGCTCCAGAGAGTTTAGCGCCAGATACTATGGATGAAGTCCGCGCCAGCCTCACCTCGGCAACGCCGAACCGCCTTTTGATGGCGGCGCACGCGCTGCGCCTTGGTATGTCGCAAGAAGAGGTGTGTGCTCTCACCCACTTTAATCCATGGTTTATGGAGCAGATTGCACAAATTATTACGACCGAAAAAATGATCGAAGCACAGGGCGTTCCCGATACCGAAGCGGCTATGCGTCGAGTTAAAAAAATGGGCTTCTCGGACGCGCGCATCGGTGAGTTAAGTGGTAAAACAGAAAAAGAGATTCGTGCCACACGGCGTGCCCTGGGCGTGCGTCCCAATTATCGCCGCATCGATACTTGTGCTGCCGAATTTGCTGCCACAACGCCCTATCTCTATTCCAGCTATGACAGCGTCTCGCCGCTAGCGCATCAACAAGAAGCCGAGCCGAGCGATCGCAAAAAAGCTGTCATTCTGGGTGGCGGGCCGAACCGGATCGGCCAAGGCATTGAATTTGACTATTGCTGTTGCCACGCCGCCTATGCGCTCGCCGATATTAACGTCGAAAGCATCATGGTGAACTGTAACCCCGAAACAGTTTCCACCGACTACGACACCTCCGACCGGCTTTATTTCGAGCCGCTCACCGAAGAGGATGTATTGGAGATTATGGCGCTCGAGCAATCGCGCGGCGAGCTTACCGGCGTGATTGTACAATTTGGTGGGCAGACCCCATTGAAGCTTGCAGCGGCGCTCGAAGAAAACAACGTCCCCATTTTGGGCACTTCGCCCGACGCCATTGACTTGGCCGAGGATCGCGATCGCTTTAAGGCACTGCTTGATGATTTGGCTTTAAAACAGCCGCCTAATGGTATTGCCCGCAGCGCCGAGCAAGCCCGTGCGATTGCTGAAAAAATTGGCTTTCCGGTGGTCATTCGTCCGTCCTATGTGTTGGGCGGACGGGCGATGGAGATTGTCAATTCAGAGGCGCAACTCGAGCGTTATATGCGCGAGGCGGTTATCGTTTCAGGCACCAGCCCTGTTTTGATCGATGGCTATCTGCGCGAAGCCACCGAACTTGATGTCGATGTTTTGAGCGACGGTAAGAATGTTTTTGTCGCTGGTATTCTGGAGCATATTGAAGAAGCAGGCGTGCACTCGGGCGACAGCGCCTGCTCGATGCCACCGCATTCGCTGCCGCAACATATCATCGATGCGCTACACGACCAGGCATGCAAATTAGCAATCGCCCTCAAAGTCGTCGGTTTGATGAATGTTCAGTTTGCTGTTCAAGGTGAAGATATTTACGTCCTTGAAGTTAACCCGCGAGCTAGTCGGACCGTTCCTTTTGTCGCCAAAGTTTTGGGCAAGCCCATTGCCAATATCGCCGCGCGCCTGATGGCGGGACGGCCATTATCCGAGTTTAAGCTTGCGCCCGTTGACCTTCCCTATTTTGCCGTCAAAGAAGCCGTCTTTCCTTTTGCCCGTTTTCCTGGCGTCGACACCATTCTGGGGCCTGAAATGCGGTCGACGGGCGAAGTCATGGGGCTCGATCAACGTTTTGATATGGCCTTTGCAAAAAGTCAGGTGGGTGCCGGTTCGAGCTTGCCGCGCTCTGGATGCGCTTTTATTTCCGTGCGCGAGGCCGACAAGAAACGGTGCATCGCACCTGCCCAACAACTTCAGACCCTCGGCTTTAAAATTATCGCCACCAAAGGTACTGCCGATTTCCTGAGGCAGCACGGCGTCAACGCAGAAGTCGTAAATAAAGTCCTCGAAGGCAGGCCACATATTGTCGATGCCATGAAGAATGAGGAAGTCGATTTAGTTATCAACACCACCGAAGGCGAGCAGTCGCTGGCCGATAGCAAGTCCATTCGTCGGACAGCGCTGATGATGAAAATCCCCTATTATACCACCTCCGCTGGTGCCGAGGCCGCTGTAGCCGCCATCGCCGCCTGCGCACAGAATGATTTTTCCGTCTTATCGCTACAAAACTACGCCAAACTGATAGGAAATTGAGCATCGGCACTCTTGCCAGAGCTGATTTTTTTGTCAAACATGGTGGGAGATAGAGGTTTATCTCGGATTCGGGGGAGCAATGGAAAAGGTACCGATGACAAGTGGTGGGCACGAGGCTCTGAGCAATGAGGTTCAGCGTCTGAAAGGGCCTGAGCGTCAGCGCATTATCCAAGCAATCTCGGAAGCGAGGGCGCATGGCGACCTATCGGAGAATGCCGAATATCACGCCGCCAAGGAGCAACAAAGCCATAATGAAGGCCGCATTCTCGAACTCGAAGACATGCTGTCGCGTGCCGAAGTTATTAATGTTACGGCTTTAAGTGGCAATTCGGTCAAATTCGGCGCCACCGTCAAACTTGTCGATGAAGATACCGACGCCGAGGTCACCTACCAAATTGTTGGTGAATATGAAGCCAATGTGGAAGCTGGAAAAATATCAATCGCTTCGCCGATCGCCCGCGCTTTGATTGGCAAAGAGCTGGGAGATAGTGTCGAGGTCAACACACCCGGTGGCGGAAAGTCCTACGAGATCCTAGCCGTTAGTTATATCTAGTCAGAATCCTTCGTGCGGAGCGGCACGCCGAAAGCCTGCTTTGATTGTCTAATCGTAAGCGATGTTCGCACATGCGCCACATTTGGCGCAGGAGTTAAATAACGGGTTAAAAATTTTTGGAAACTGGCCAAATCTGGCGCCACACATTTTAAAATGAAATCAATCTCGCCGTTTAACATATGGCATTCTCGAACTTCCGGCCATGTCGCGACGCGCTCCTCAAAAGCTTGCAGATCGGCCTCGGCTTGGCTGTGCAACCCCACCATAGCGAATACGGTTACCCCCCAGCCAAGTTTTGCCGCATCGACATCCGCATGATAGCCGGTGATATAGCCCTCACGCTCAAGCGCCTTAACCCGCCGCAAACAAGGCGGCGCCGACATACCGATGCGCTGCGCCAGCTCGGCATTGGTGATCCGCCCTTCCTCTTGCAAAAGCGCCAAGATTTTCAAGTCTGTTTGGTCGAGAGACTTCATCAGAATTCCGCTTCACCTTCGGCTCGAACCGCTATAGTTTAAGCACCGACATTATCGAAATGGCGTTTTGTGCGCAATATAATTACTCAAAAGGGTTATAATTTTTCCGTGTCTCGAAAGATTAATTCTCTCTGGATTATAACAAATGGTAATCGTGGTAATGTGGTCAATTGCGACGGGGTTGCCGCCTATCTCGATGCCGACACGATCCGGCACGTAACCGTCGAGCGCACGCCCTTGAACGCTCTGTTCGCGCCCTACTGGCCGGCCGTGTATTTGGCGGGGTCTGACGAGCAAATCGTCCCGCCCTGGCCGGATATGGTTATCGCCAGCTCGCGTTTGGCGGCGCCTTATGCCCGCTATATTCGCAAGGCCTCGCAGGGAAAGAGCTTCTGCGCCTTTTTACAAGATCCAATATGTGCCTCGCATCACTTCGATTTCGTCTGGGCGCCGCAGCACGATAAATTGAGTGGTGCGAATGTTTTATCGACAGCTTTAAGCCCGCATCAAATTACCCTCGACCGCCTCGCCAAAACGGGCGCCGCCCTAGCATTGCATTTGCCATCCACCACCAAACCGCGTTTGGCCGTCATCATTGGTGGTCCTAATTCGGCCTATAACTTTACCGCCAGAGAAGCCGACAGCTTGGTACAAGCCTTGGTTCAATTAGCCGATCGATACGCGTTGTTGCTCACCGTATCGCGCCGCACACCATCCGATCTTGTCGCCCAACTGAAGCGAACCATTGCTCCCGTCGCCGATTTATTCTTCGATGGCCAAGGCGACAATCCCTACCCAGGCATATTGGCGCTCAGCGATGCGATCTTAGTTACCAGTGACAGCGTCAACATGACGGGAGAGGCCTGTGCCGCCGGCGTACCGGTCTATGTGTTGCATTTGCCGGCGCGGCGTGCGTCCAAATTCGACAGATTTCACGCCGAGCTTGAAAATACCGGCATGACGCGGCGCTTCACGGGAACAATTGACCTCTTTCCCAGCGCGCCGCATGACGATACGCCAGCTATCGCCGCGGCTTTGTTGCGGCGCTATAACGCGCATCCATCATCTTAATATCTGGATAAAGCTGTGAACCATCAAGCCGAGGTGCTTACTGCACGTCGCTCGACGAGCTATAGTGGGGCACGGAATCACCACAAGCAAAAGAGGTTCAGTATGGCGGATGAAAAGCATTGCAAGGTTTTGATTATCGGGTCTGGGCCGGCTGGCTACACGGCCGCGATTTATGCCGCCCGCGCAATGCTGTCCCCAGTCATGGTGCGGGGCTTGCAGCCCGGCGGCCAGCTCACCATCACCACCGATGTTGAAAATTACCCAGGCTTTGCCGACGTCATTCAAGGTCCGTGGCTGATGGAACAAATGGAGCAGCAGGCATTGCATGTTGGAACCGATATTATTTCTGACATAATCACCTCGGTTGACCTTTCGTCGCGCCCCTTCACGTGCATTGGTGATGGCGGCGCGATTTACCGCGCCGAGAGCTTGATCATTGCGACCGGAGCGCAAGCAAAATGGCTAGGGCTTGATAGCGAGCAAAAATTCCAAGGCTTTGGCGTCTCGGCCTGTGCCACTTGCGATGGCTTTTTCTATCGTAACAAAGAAGTCCTTGTCGTCGGCGGTGGCAATACGGCGGTTGAAGAGGCTCTATTTTTAACCAATTTCGCCAGCAAGGTGACGCTCGTACATCGGCGCGACAGTTTGCGCTGCGAAAAAATTCTCGAGCAGCGGCTTTTGGCGCATGAAAAAATCGAGGTGCGGTGGAATAGTGAAATTGCCGAAATTCTGGGCGACGATAACCCACTCGGCGTCACTGGCGCGCGACTGCGCAACACGCAAGATGGCTCTGAAAGCGATGTGACAGCTGACGGCGTCTTTATCGCCATTGGCCATGCCCCTGCGACGGCGCTGTTTGCCGACCAGCTTGATACTAAGAGCGGTGGCTATCTTAAAACCGCGCCCGATAGCACCGCGACGTCCATAGCTGGGGTTTTTGCAGCGGGCGATGTAACCGATGATATTTACCGGCAGGCCGTAACCGCGGCTGGTATGGGCTGTATGGCAGCCTTGGAAGCTGAGCGCTTCTTGGCCGCAAACGCAGTTTCGAGCAAAGCCGCGGAATAAATTTACCGACCACGCCACGGCAATTCACGCGGCGTGCGGCGACCAATTTGCCGAGCTGATGCGGATAGCATCTGCGGATCGGGCGCATCGCCAAGCTTTGTCAATAAAGGCGAGTGATCAACAATATGGCGCGCCACCAAATGCACCACCGCCCCTTGGCGTTGCACATGGCCATGAATTTCAAGCAACCGCCCTGCAATCACACTGCGCCGATAGCGCTCAAAACAATCGGGCCAGATAACAATATTGGCGGTTTGCTCCTCATCCTCTAACGTCAGAAACACAACCCCCCGCGCACTGCCTGGGCGCTGGCGGCAAATCACCAAACCCGCAATAACGAGCTTTTTACCATCGGCAATATGATCGAGCGTCCGCAAGGGATGCACCGCGCCCAAAGATGGGCGAAGCAACCCGACTGGATGCGCCTTTAGCGACAATCGCAGGCTGGCATAATCCTCAACAACCTCAGCCCCTATCGACAGCGGCGGCAAGACAATATCGTCGACGGCGTCATCTGGTAAAGTCGCAAAGAGTGGTAAGGGTGGCTTGTCAGGATCATGCGGTAAGCCGCGTAAGATCCATAGGGCTTGCCGCCGTTGCAACCCTAAGCCAGCAAAACCGTCGGCACGGGCTAAACGCTCAAACACCCCAAGGGGAAGCGCGGTGCGGCGGACACAATCGGCAATACTGTCAAAGCCATGCGGCGCCCGCATTTGCATAATTCGCGCAATCGCCTGCGCGGGCAGACCCGATATCTGATTAAAACCGAGCCGCAGCGCCATATGTTGCACCCCATTGTCGGTCACCAATTCGAGGTCGGCCTCCACACCTGAGTTATTAATACAGACGGGCAAAACCCGTACATTTTGCCGCTGCGCCTCACGCACCAGTTGCGCGGGCGCATAAAAGCCCATCGGCTGGCTGTTGAGCAAAGCTGCCGTAAACACCGCAGGGTAATGGCACTTCAACCAAGCCGAGACATAGACCAAAAGTGCAAAACTCGCGGCATGGCTTTCGGGAAAACCGTATTCACCAAAGCCTTCGATTTGCTGAAAACAGCGCTGGGCAAAATCCGCCGTATAGCCGCGTTGCGCCATGCCCTCAAGAAATCGCTTAGAGAATTTCTCAATCATACCAGTTTTGCGAAAGGCCGCCATGGCGCGGCGCAATTGATCGGCTTCCGCCGCGCTAAAGCCAGCCGCCACAACTGCAATCCGCATCGCTTGTTCTTGGAACAGCGGTACACCCAATGTTTTACCGAGAACCGATTCTAATGCGGTTGAGGGGTACTCAACCAACTCCTCACCGTTACGACGACGCAAATAGGGATGCACCATATCGCCCTGAATTGGTCCTGGGCGCACAATCGCCACCTGAATAACAAGATCATAAAAATCCCGTGGTTTCAGGCGCGGCAGCATATTCATTTGCGCCCGACTTTCCACTTGAAACACACCCGTGGATTCGGCACGGCATAGCATGTCATAAACTGCAGGATCTTCTGGCGGGATCGAAGCCAAATCATAATCCAGACCATAATGCGCGGCTAATAAGTCAAAGCTGCGCCGGATCGCGCTCAACATGCCCAAGGCCAAAACATCGACCTTCAGCATGCCCATAGCATCAAGATCATCCTTATCCCATTCGATGAATGTCCGGTTGGCCATCGCCGCATTGGCAATCGGCACCAACGTATCGAGGGGATCACGGGTAATCACGAACCCCCCAACATGTTGCGATAAGTGACGCGGGAAACCAATCAATTGCGCGGCCAAGTGAAGAACAGTCTGGATCATCGGCTCATCGGGATCGAGACCCGCTGATCGGATATGCTCTGCACGTGGTGGCTGGCTTCCACCGCCCCAATTGAGCGACAAGATTGCGCGGCTAATATCAGGCGATAACCCCATGACCTTAGCCAACTCGCCAATGGCTGAACGAGCCCGATAGGTAATCACAGTGGCGGCAATACCAGCCCGCGCGCGGCCATATTTTTGGTAAATATACTGAATAATTTCTTCGCGGCGTTCGTGCTCGAAATCGACATCAATATCGGGCGGCTCATTGCGCTCGGCCGACACGAAACGCTCAAACAAAAGATCAAGCCGACTTGGGTCAACTGCGGTAATGCCCAAGCAATAACAAACCGCCGAATTAGCCGCCGAACCCCGCCCTTGGCACAAAATGCGGCGGCTACGGGCATAGCGCACAATGTCATATACGGTGAGAAAATATGGCGCGTAATCAAGCTGCGCGATAAGCGCCAATTCATGTGTCAGTAATTTTTGTAACGCCGCTGGAATGCCATCGGAAAATCTCTGTTCGGCGCCAGCATAGGTCAAGCGTAGCAAATGTTCTTGCGGCGTTTCCCCGGCAGGGCAAATTTCTTCCGGATATTGGTATGCCAGTTCAGCTAGAGAAAAATCACACTGCCCGATAATGACTTCCATATTGCTTAGAGCATCGGGATGGTCGCGGAACAAACGCGCCAACTCATCGCGGGCACGAATATGGCGTTCGGCATTGGGAGCTAAATCGTATCCCGCCTCAAAAATTTTCTTTTTTAGCCGAATGCAGCTGATGGCATCCTGCAATGGTCGGCGCTCGGGATGATGATAAAGCGCATCACTCCCCGCCAAAAGCCGCACCCCCAACGACTGCGCCAGCTGACGCAACTGCGCCCAATAAGATTTGTCATCGGCCATATAGTAAGGCGCTAAGAGCACATAGCAGTGCGTCGCCGCATGATGCGCCAGACGACGCCAGATCTCAGGTGCCGTTTGCGGCTGTGCTTGCGGGCCGGGAACAATAATCCACACCATGCGCGCCGCTTGTGCCAGTGCGATAATATCTGTGACGTCAATCTGGCAACTGCCTTTTTTACTCTTTAAATTGGCTTGTGTCAGGCATTGCGATAGCGCCGCATAAGCCGCGCGGTCACAGGGATAAGCAATCACCTCAAAGCCGCAAACAGTCCGCAGGCGGGCACCCGGCAAAAACCGGATACCGCTGGCCGCGGCAGCTTGGTGCGCCCGCACCTGACCTGCGAGCGTATTAACATCAGCCAAACCAATCGCGGCGTAGCCCAGCGCAGCTGCCTGCGCCACCATTTCTTGCGGGTGCGACGCACCTTGTAGAAAGCTAAAATTAGATAGCGCAGAAAGTTCGGCCCAGTGCGGCATCACGCGAAGAACCCGTGCATGTACCAAACCGGTGGCGTTACGGCTTCTCTATAAAGCGCATCGCGATAAACCCAAAAACGGTGTCCATTATCGTCTTCCACGCGGAAATAATCGCGCGTGCTTTCGGCTTTGTGCTGGCCGATACTTTGCCACCATGCCGGCGATAAGCGCTCTGGGCCTTGCGCGCGAACAACCGTATATAAACGTCGCCGCCAACGGAAACGCCGCGGCGGGCCTTCCGGAATGTCAGCAATAACCTCAACCGGCTCGGCGCGGGTCAGCATAATAATTGGGCGTTCATCAGGCGTCGCAGGATCGCAAGTCGGCACAGTTTGCAAAGCCAGTGATGGTACAAAAGAAATCGCCCGCTCTGGAATATGACTAGCTTGCGGTACACTTCGCAGCAACTGAGCCTGCCCCAAGCGCTCCCCAAGACGATCGCAAAGCGCAAAAAACGCTTGCCCAATCTCGCTTGGGCTTTGCGCCAACAACAACTCAACAAAGCCAGACTGGCGCGGCGTTAGGGAGACTGTTTGCGATGCACAGAGGTAAATATCATCAATGCCGTAAGTCACCACAAGGCTGTGGCTCAGCCGCTCTAAGCGATCCTCAAACAGGCGCGTGATATGACTGGCCAAAGCAACCGGCTTGGAGAGATAAACCGACTGCCCCAGCTGTCGCCCATCCGTAGCCGTTAACCGCAAATCGACGCGTTTCGCGCCGCGTCCAGCCGCCTGCAATTGCGCACATAATGCGGTTATGAGCGGGGCCACATAATGTCGGATTGCCTCTAGCTCGATGACCGGCTGAGCTAGACTTTGCCGACAGTGATAGATAGGAAGTGGGCGGGCGGGTGAGACCACCTCGCCTTTATAACCGACAGCTTCATCAAGACGCGATAAAACATCGGGGTGGATCCGGCGTCTAATCTCATTGCGCGGCAACTTGGCCAATAGCTCTATGCGCGACAAGCCAAGCTTCTGGCACAGCGCCAAAGTCGGGGCCTCTAAGCGCAACGCCGCCGGCGGCAAGCGCCGCAATGCCTCCCTTTCTTGCCCAAGCGGTAAGAGGGTTAGTGGCTCACTACCATAATGCGCCAGCGCCCAGGCCGCTCCAATCGTGCCTGCAATCGCGATCCGTGCCGAGATCTTGCGCTTGGCCAAAGCCATCATGATACGAGCCGTTAACTGCCGCTCACCACCAAATAGATGGGCGCAGCCGGTAATATCCAGCACCAGATCATGGTCTTCCATTTGCCCTACCCAAGGGGTAAAGCGGTTAGCCCATTGTATGCATAGTTTCAGGAGACGCTGGCTCAACACAGAATCAAGGCGCGTGGTTTTCACATCAGGTCGCAATGCGCGGGCATCGGTAAGACGCATATCAGACCGCAGACCCGCTTGGTATGCGGCCGAATTAACATCGGCTAGATACTCACCCCCTTGGCGGCTTTCGGTCACAGCGAAGGCTTGCGCCCGCATATCTGCAGGGCAGTGAATGTCTGCCAACCAATTGTCCAACCAAATAATGAGAATGCGGCGCTCTGCCATCAGGCCCGCCATTTCTCAGCGGTCGTAACCGGCGGCAGGGCTTGCGGCGCAATATGCCAATGCGGGGCAGCGGTTTGCATTACTTGTTTTTGCCGCAGCAATTCAACATGCCAACTATTGGCGGCGCCAGAACGAATCCGCCAATGCGTGTCCGCCGTCAGCTTTTGCTCTTGCGGCAGCGTTAGCAATAGGATTGGCCGCATGGCGGACTGCGCCGCCCGGGTCAAGCGACGGCTCATCACAAAACTGACCTTGCGCTCCAAAGTGACGCCCAGAGCGCAACCAATATCGGGACAAGATACAATCTCTTCGAGCGCCCAAGCCCAATCCTGAAACGAGCGCGCCGCGACATACCATAATTGCTCCGCCGCCACGCCATAGGGGCGCAAACCCGGCAAATAAGGAACACCCCACTCGCTTTGCGCACTCCTATTTTGCACCCAAAATAAAGGACGCCCCGCCGCAAACCGAAGCGCCAGCGAGACCGCAAACCCTAATGCAGCAGGCATATCATTCAAGCGCGCCGCCTCGATAATATGGAGCGCATTGGTAGCAAGCCCGTGCCGTGGCCCCCGGCCCAAAACAACATCAATATCATCAAACCCAGTGGTCAATTGCGGCCCATTTACAGGCGTCAATTCTTTTATTTTATTGTTTAATTTCAATATATTAAGGCGACGACTATATGATTGCGACTGCCCCATTGGACACGCTCCTTGAAGATAACTTAGCTGTAGAACCGTGACACTATGTTCACGTTTTGTTCTATATTAGCAAGGCCGCAAGAACGGTCAAGAGCGATCAAACATTATCTTGAAAAGCTTAGCTTTTCTGGGCATTCCCCCAGTAATTGAAGCCGAGAACCCGTGGCGTCGAGGGTAAATACATGCTTTCCATGCGGTCAATTTTAAAGCCACCAGCGGTCAGCAGTGCCGGGACGTCGCGATTAATATTGCAACCGCCAGCGATATGCCCCCACACCCCATTGAGGCGGTTTTGCCATTTCTCGATGGCAGCATCTGGTGCTTTACCATGCTCACAAAAAAGCAATTGTCCACCTGGTTTCAGAACGCGCCGCATGCCCGCCAGCGCCTTTTCAACGCCAGGAATGGTGCACAATGTATAAGTCAGTAGCACTGTATCAATGCTGTTATCTTCAAGCGGGATTTCTTCCCCTGGTAAATCAATAAATTCCACCGGAAACGGCATTTGCTCGGCAACAGGGCGCGCCCGCGCCACCATTTCTGGCGCCGGCTCGAGACCAAAAACCATCTCTATCTTATCCGGATTATAAAAAGGTAGGTTTAAGCCCGTTCCAATACCAATTTCCAAAACACGGCCTTCGCAATGCGGCACAACTTTTTGACGTTGCCGCGTGATCGGTTTCGCGCCGCAAGCTAGATTTAGAAATCCTGGTAAAACATATTTGCTATATAGGCC
>JAYODZ010000024.1:0-4571 GCA_038106515.1 Rhodobiaceae bacterium | reverse complement strand
CATCTGTCCCTCTCCTCTTTCGAGAAAAACGCTAGCCTATCTAGAAGACGAAAACAATCTCGCCGTTAGGCGCCAGCCAATTTCAGATAAGCGTCCGATAAAGCAAATGTGATCTCGCCCGGCGTAAACTTATAAGGGCCAATTTCACCCACGGCTGTGACTTCCGCGGCTGTTCCGGTGATGAAACACTCACTAAAGCCTTCAAGCTCTTCCGGCATGATCGCGCGCTCGACAACATCGAGGCCTTTCTCTTTCGCCAACCCGATCACCGTACGGCGCGTAATGCCATCAAGGAAACAATCGGGTGTTGGTGTATGAATAACGCCATCGCGAATAAAGAACATATTAGCGCCAGTGGTCTCAGCTACCTGGCCACGCCAATCCAGCATCATCGCATCCGCATAACCTTTGCGCTCAGCCGCATGTTTCGACAGCGTGCAGATCATATATAAGCCTGCCGCCTTAGCATGGCATGGCGCCGTAGCAGGATCGGGGCGGCGATATTTTGCCATATCAAGCCGGATACCTTTTTTGCGTTGTTCAGGGTCGAAATAAGACGGCCATTCCCACGCCGCAACGGCCAAGTGAATGGTATTGGCTTGCGCCGACACGCCCATCATTTCGCTTCCCCGCCAAGCAACGGGTCGCAGATAACCACTGGTCAAATTATTCGCCGCCAAGGTTGCGCGGCAAGCCTCGTTGATCTCGTCAGCCGAATAGGGAATTTTGAGATCCAGAACCTGCGCCGAATAAATCAGCCGTTCGGTATGCTCTTCAAGCTTAAAGATATTACCATTATAGGCTCGCACGCCCTCAAAAACGCTGGAGGCATAATGCAAACCATGGGTTAGAACATGCACTTGACATGACTTCCAGTCCTGCAGCTCGCCATCCATCCAGATGAAGCCGTCCCGTTGATCGAACGGAATACTCATTAAGAAATCCCCCCGCTTCTGCGGTCGCATTTTTTTCCAATTGATGATAAATTTATAGTAGCTTAGAAAATAAGTCAATAATACTGACTTATTATAGTGAGGGAAATCACCCGATCGAAAGTGGAGTTAACACCAGCGATGAGCAGAGTTTTTGATCAAAACGAGGCCCAGAAAGCCGATCAGGACGAAACGGATTCCCTGCCGCGTCTCGACGAATTCAAAGACGCCATTGAGCTGATGTTTTTTGCCTATCGCGATTTTATTTCCGATCCCGATCTGATTCTTGGCAAGCATGATTTTGGTCGGGCGCATCACCGCGTCTTGCATTTTGTCGGTTGCAACCCCGGCATGAGCATTGCCGAGCTTCTCGAGATTCTGAAAATCACCAAACAAAGTCTGGCCCGCGTGTTGCGCGACCTGATTGATAATGACTATATCCGGCAGCAAATTGGCGATAGTGATCGTCGCAAGCGCCTGCTTTTTCTAACCGCAAAAGGGCGCAACTTGCATAATGATCTGATCTCGCCGCAGATCGAACGCTTCTTATCAATTTTCTCGGAAATTGACCCAGAAGACTTTAACATCTGGAAACGGGTTATGCGGCTGATTATCTCTGCCCCCAATCGCGAGGCCGTCGATCGCTTAATTGCCAGCGCGCGCAAAGAAACCACTTACCCCAGCGCGCTTCACCTCATGCGAACAGATGGCGAGCCTAGCTAACCATGCCAGTCGTGGACGAAAACACACCGCATATTTTGATCGTTGACGATGACACGCGGATTCGGACGCTGCTGAAAAAATATCTCAGCGATAATGGCTTTCGCACAACTATTGCCGCCGATGGCCGTGAAGCCCTAGCGCAAATGGAGCACCTCGCCTTTGATCTCGTCGTCCTCGACATTATGATGCCCGACCTCTCGGGCCTGGAAGTAACAGAGCGACTGCGGCGACGCAAAAACCCTGTGCCAGTACTTTTGCTGACCGCGCGCGCCGAAGTCGAGGATCGCATCGCTGGCCTATCGATCGGCGCCGATGATTATCTGACCAAACCTTTCGATCCGAAGGAATTGGTTTTGCGGATCAACAGCATTTTGCGCCGTAGCCAAATGGAGAGCCGGCGCCCGTCTGAACCGCCGAGCGAAATAAATTTTGGCCCATTTATTTTTAAATATCAGCGCGGCGAGCTTCTCAATGGCGAGCGCCGCGTTACACTCACGACGCGCGAAATTGAAGTCATGCGGAAACTGACGGCAGAGCCCGGGCGCATCGTCACGCGCGAAGAATTATCCGACGACCATAATGTGTCGGAACGTGCAATCGACGTGCAGATTAATCGTCTACGCCGCAAAATTGAAGATGACCCGCGCGACCCGCTCTATTTGCAAACTGTGCGCGGCTCCGGCTATTTGTTGCGAACCGACTGATTGAGGGCCTGATGAATTTCTCTTTGCGCGCATGGATCAAAAGCTATGTCCCGACAGGGCTGTTCCCCCGCTCCCTGTTGATCATCGTCATGCCCGTCGTGGTCACGCAAATCGTGATCGCTTTTGTCTTCCTTGAGCGCCACTGGGCGACGGTAACGCAACGCTTGTCCAACGCTGTGGTCAGCGACATTGCACTGCTGACGAATTTGCGTATGCAGGAACTTGGCGGTGACAGTTATCAATTGAGCCAACTTGCCAATGATACCTTTGATATGAGCGTGGCATTCTTGCCGGGCGAAACTTTACCACCACCTGTGCCGGTGCCGACCGTTGCACTCTTGCACCAATCTTTGTCGGACGAAATCACGCGACAAGTCAGCCGACCATTTTGGATCGATACAGCGACGTATGAAAACTACGTTGATATTCGTATCTTGCTCCCTGGCGAGGTAATGCGTGTGCTGACCCAACGCAAACGCGTTTATGCGACCAACTCACATATTTTCCTAATTTGGATGACCGGCACTTCGGCTCTGTTACTGCTTATATCGGGCATCTTTTTGCGCAATCAGGTGCGGCCGATCCAACGTCTCGCCGAGGCCGCCGAGCGCTTCGGCAAAGGCATCGACATGCCCGATTTCCGGCCCAGCGGCGCCGCCGAGGTGCGAAGCGCCGCGGCGTCATTCATGGAAATGCGCGATCGTATTCGCAAACAAATCGAACAACGGACCACCATGCTCGCGGGCGTCAGCCATGACTTACGCACCCCCCTGACGCGGCTCAAATTGCAATTGGCGATGTTGCCCGAAAGCCCTGACACAGAAGCCTTAGCCGCCGATATTGACGAGATGGAAAATATGCTTAATGACTATCTCGATTTTGCCAAAGGTTATGCTGGCGAACGTGCTCGACCGACGCCATTGCAACCCTTTCTCGAAATACTCGTTACCGATGCGCGCCGGCGTTGGCCTGAGGTACAGGTCAAGCTGATCGACGCCCCGTCCTTGTCCCTCAATATCAAACCCAACGCCTTTAAGCGGTGCATTGCAAACCTGGTAAATAATGCCTGCGCCCATGCCCCCGTCGTACATATCTCGGCGCGGCAAGGTGCCGAAGGCAGTAAGGTGGTGTTTTCAATCGAGGATAATGGCCCTGGCATCCCAGAAGCCAAGCTCGAAGATGTTTTCCGTCCCTTCTACCGTCTTGACGATGCACGCACCGCGCAAATGGGAGGCACGGGCCTTGGGCTGGCGATCGCGCTTGATATCGCCCGCAGCCATGGCGGCGATATTCAACTGCAACGCAGCACGTTGGGTGGTCTCGCCGCCCACGTCACTCTGCCCGTTTAAAGGATTAACCCAGTTCTTGCGAACGATCGCGAGCGGCAATCAGAACGCGCCGCATCAGTTCGGTGAGACCCGATTTTTCGTGCATCAAAACAGCCAAGCCAGCCGCTGTGGTACCACCTTTGGAGGTCACATTCTCGCGCAATTGCGCGGCGCTCTCTGGCGCGACGGCCAACATAGCTCCGGCACCCGCAACTGTTTGGCGCGCCAATTGTAACGCAATCTCGGGCGCCAGACCGATTTCTTCGCCCGCCTGCGCCATGGCCTCGACGAGATGAAACACATAAGCTGGCCCAGAACCGCTCAATGCTGTGACAGCGTCCATTTGCGCCTCGTCATCGAGCCAAACCGTTGCGCCTACCGCTTGCATTAAGTTTTCAGCCGCATGCCGCGCGTTCTGCTCCGCCGCCGCATTACAACAAAGCGCCGTAATACCACTGCCAATGGAAGCCGGTGTATTCGGCATCGTCCGAATATAAGCACCGGCATCAGCACAGCTCGCTTGCAATCGAGCTAGCGTAATACCCGCCATTAACGACAACACGACGCTGTCAGGAGCGATAAACGGCGCCAGACTGGGGGCTACCTCGTCGATTAATTGCGGTTTGACCGCCAAGACAATAATCGCATGTGGCGCGGCAGCGGGGTTGATCTTGACCCCCAACGAGGCCAGACGCGCCGAAGGCTGCGGCTCCAAAACTGATACTTGTTGCGGCGGCAAGCCAGCCGCCAGCCAACCATCGAGCAGGGCCGAGCCCATTTTACCCGCGCCCACCAGCATAAGCTTGCTACTTGTCGGCAGAAGGGTCGTTAAATCAGGCATCGCCGCTGGTTTCGAACAAGCTTCCCCGCAAGGCCTCGCGGGG
>JAYODZ010000023.1:13312-20953 GCA_038106515.1 Rhodobiaceae bacterium | reverse complement strand
CGTCGCCGCGGGGATTTTCCTCACGATCTTCGCTCTGCTCTTAGCCTTACGGTTTCTTCTGGTTTAGCACCTAGATTTAAAAACCAAGCACAGCCTTCGTCATGATATTGCGCTGGATCTCATTTGATCCGGCGTAAATCGTGGTTTTGCGGGTATTGAAATAGCGCGGTACGATAATTGCGGCACCATCGCCACCAATGTCACTCTCATTGTCTTGAGCCATCGTGTCTTGCTTGAAGGGAAAGCCATAATAGCCAATCGCTTCGGCCGACAGCTCGGTCACGGCTTGTTGCAACTCTGTGCCGCGTGTTTTCAACAGCGACGACACTTCAGGCCCGACATTTTGACCGGCACTGATCTGCGAGAACAACCGCAGTTCAGTATATTCCATAGCCATAATTTGCCGCTCCAAATCGCTATATTTGGCTCTGAAATCAGCATCCTCAAACAGGCTCGCTCCGCCGCTATGCGTCGTCTGAGCCAAAGATTTCAATTTCGACAGGCTACGCAATAAGCCACCCGAATAGGGATTGCCGCGCTCAAATTCGAGCAGATATTTAGCGCAGGTCCAGCCCTTGTTTTCTTCGCCGACTAGGTTCTCTTTCGGCACTTTGACGTCCTCGAAAAATACTTGGTTAATTTCTTGTCCGCCTTCGGCTGGGCCGTCCAACGTGTAAAGCGGCGCAACCCTGACACCCGGCGTTTTCATATCGATCAATAAAAACGAAATTCCTTGTTGCGGTTTGTCCGATTTCGCTGTCCGCACGAGACAAAAAATCCAATCCGCGTGCTGCGCCGTCGACGTCCAAATTTTTGATCCATTGCAGAGGTAATGATCCCCCTTATCTTCGGCTTTCATTTGCAACGAAGCCAAATCGGACCCCGATCCTGGCTCCGAATAGCCCTGACACCACCACACATTGCTCGCCAAAATATCGGGTAAGAACTTCTGTTTCTGTTCATCGGTGCCAAATTTCATAATCACAGGCGCGACCATGGTAATGCCAAAAGGCACGATATGCGGCGCACCCGCAAGCTCAAGCTCGTGAATGAAAATAAACTTCTGAACCGGCGTGAAACCAGCGCCGCCAAACTCTTGCGGCCAATTGGCTGCCGCCCAGCCGCGCTCATAAAGACGCTTCTGCCAGGTGACATGCGCTTGCTTGCTCATATAACCATTTTTTGAACGCGCCATTTCATGTTGGATATCAGGCGTTAAAGCCTCGGCGAGAAATTGTCTAACATCAGCCCGAAATGCTTCGTCTTCAGCGCTAAATTTCATATCCATGATATTATCCTATTCGTCGTTGAAAGAAGGGTCGCGTTTTTCGATAAAGGCCGACACGGCTTCCATATGATCGGCTGTCATATGCATAACAGCTTGGGCCGAGGCCGACATTTCCATCAGCGTATCAAACGATACTGATTGACCGTGCCGCAGCAAGCGCTTGGCGGCACGCAGGGATTCGGGGCTTTGCTTGACAATGTCTTCGGCGGTTTTGCGAACTTCATCCATCAAACTCTCGCCCGGCACGACACGAGAGACCAACCCCCATTGTTGTGCCTCATCGGCTGAAATGGTTTTGCCCGTAAATAACAGCTCAGCCGCACGCGCCATGCCGATGGTACGAGGTAACAACCAAGCTCCGCCATCCCCGGGGATCAAGCCAATTTTCAAAAACGTTGCCCCAAAAATTGCTCGGTCACTGGCAATGCGCATATCCGCGAGGCAGGCGACATCATTGCCCAAGCCGATAGCTGGACCATTGACCGCCGCAATCATCGGTACTTCGATTGACCATAGCGCTTTCACAATTTGGTGAATACCGAGGCGATAACCGTCGGCAATATGCGGCGCAGCCCCACCAAAGTTACCCTCGCGGTTTTGCATCGCTTTTATATTACCGCCAGCAGAAAAGGCCTTTCCTGCGCCAGTTAAAATCACACAGCGAACTGACCGATCAGCGATAATGCGTTGAGCTGCATCCTGAAAGGCGGCGCCGTCGCCAGCTTCGCCCAAGGGATTTCGCGTCTCAGGACGGTTGATTGTCAAAGTGACAATATGGCCGTCTTGGTCATATAGCAGCACATCACTCATTGCTTATGCATTCGCCGCGAAACGACGCAAATGGTGGTCGACATTACCAAACAGCGTATCGATCATCGTCAAACGCTTAAAGTAGTGGCCAACATTCAGCTCTTCCGTCATGCCCATGCCGCCATGCAATTGCACAGCCTGCTGACCAACAAAGCGACCGGATTTACCAATTTGTACTTTCGCGCCCGAGGCCGACTTGACGCGCGCATCGCGTGCTTCGCCGAGCTTCATATTCACCATATAGGTCATTGAAACCGACTGCTCATATTCCATAAACATATCAACCATGCGGTGCTGCAGCACTTGGAAACTACCAATCGGCACGCCAAACTGCTTACGGGTTTTACAATATTCGACCGTCGCATCATGCAAGCACTTCATCTGGCCAATGGCTTCGCCACACAAAGCACCAATTCCGTAATCAACAGCTTCTTCGAGAATATCAAAACCAGATTTCGCATCGCCGATCAAAGCGGTACCGGAAACGCGAACATTCTCGAGCACAATCTCGCTCGCCCGTCCACCATCAACAGTGGGGTAATCTTGCGCGCTGACGCCAGCCGCCGATTTGTCGACAATAAATAGGCCAATGCCATCTTGATCGCGTTGCTCGCCCGACAGACGCGCCGATACGATCAGCATATCCGCCCATGGGCCGCCCACGACAACGGCTTTGGCGCCGTTTAAAACATAATCATCGCCATCTTTCTTGGCGCTGCATTGTACATCGGCAAGGTTAAACCGGCTTTGAGGCTCGGCATAGCCCAAGGCCCAAACCTTATCACCTGTCAGCAAGGTCGGCAGATGCTCTTCTTTTTGCGCATCTGACCCATGGCGGTTCAAAATACCGCCGCACAAAACCACCGTCGGAATGTAAGGCTCAGTGACCAAGCCGCGGCCAAATTCTTCCATAATGATCATGGTTTCGATCGGACCACCATCGAGACCACCCAAAGCCTCCGGAAAAGGTGCCGCCAACAGACCCAGCTCACCGAACTGCTTCCAGTTATCGCGGCTCCAACCATCTTCGCTGCGAATAATTTTCATCCGCGAGTCAAAGTCGTAATTATCCTGCACAAAGCTTTGCACCATGTTCCGCAAAAGTGTTTGTTCTTCGCTAAAGCTAAAATCCATAGCTTTTCTCCTCTGTTTAGGTCTTGGACTTTAAAGGCCCAGCACCATTTTGGCTATGATATTGCGCTGGATTTCGTTGGAACCCCCATAAATCGACGTCTTGCGCATATTGAAATAATCTTGAGCAACGCCTTCGGCATAATCGGGGCCGATGGCAAAGTAATTATCACCGCGATCGAGCTTCGGCGTCCACGGTGCCGCATAGGTGCCGACCGCTTCCATTGTCAGCTCGGTAATGCGCTGCTGGATCTCGGTGCCTTTAATTTTCAAAATCGAACTTTCTGGCCCCGGCCCTTGCCCCTTACTTTCCGCCGCAAGGGTTCGCAATTCGGTATATTCGAGCGCCGTCAGATCAATCTCCAATTCGGCGATTTTTCGTCCGAAATCAGCTGTTTCAAGCAGCGGAGCGCCATCCATTTTCTCGCTCCGACAAATATCTTTGAGACGCGAAATGGCCTTTTTCGAGCGGGCAACACCGGCAATGCCCGACCGTTCATTACCGAGCAAGAACTTCGCTATCGTCCAGCCCTTGTTTTCTTCGCCGACTAAATTCTCGGCGGGTACCCGAACATCTTCGAGAAACACCTCATTCACTTCATGCCCACCATCGATGGTAATAATCGGACGCACCGTGATGCCAGGCGTCTGCATGTCAATCAGAAGAAACGAAATACCTTCTTGCCGTTTGCCATCGCCGGCGGTGCGAACAAGACAGAACATCCAGTCGGCATGTTGCGCTAACGTTGTCCAAATTTTATGCCCATTAACAATATAATGATCACCATCTTTCACGGCGCGGGTTTTGAGTGATGCGAGATCCGACCCTGCCCCTGGCTCCGAATAGCCTTGGCACCACCAATTCTCAGCCGACAAAATACCCGGTAGAACCCAGTTTTTCTGCGCCTCATTGCCAAAAGTATAGATCACTGGGCCGAGCATTTGTACGCCAAATGGCAAAGGCGGAATGGTGCCAAAGCGAGCACTTTCCTCGCCAAAAATGTAACGCTGCGTCACCGTCCAGCCAGTGCCGCCATATTGCGTCGGCCATGATGGCGCAACCCAACCTTTCGTGTGCAGAATTTTGTGCCAAGCGAGGAAATCATCGCGCGTCAGTTCCGCGCGATCCTTGCCGACTAGATGAGCCGGGTAATTGTCTTCAATAAACTGTCGGACTTCAGCGCGAAACGCCTGATCCTCTGCGGTAAACTCGACATCCATAGGAAGCTCCTGTTTGAGGCCTCAAATTTAACCTAAAAAGAACCATTTTCAACTCATCGAAGCGGTTAAAATGACGCATCAAACGGCGCCTAAGACTTGGCAAAAAGTGCCCCTCTATGTTAGGTCACAATCATGACTTCGACGAAACCCCGTCCCTCGCCCTGCATTGGCGTTTGCGCTGTATCTGCCCGCGCTGGGTTTTGCATTGGCTGTGGCCGAAAACTGGCTGAAATCGGGGGCTGGACAGGATTTTCTGAGGAACAGCGCGAAGCCATTCGCGCGCTCTTACCCGAGCGCCTGAAAACGCTCCAAACCGCTCCGTCAAGCTAAGGCTGAAACCAATCCAATAAAGGCTGATAGGAGACCACCTCGCCGATAACGATAATCGAGGGCGGTTCTAGCTGCTCGCTCGCAACCGTGGCGGCCGCTGCCGCCAATGTCGTTACCACAACACGCTGGCGTGGCGTGGTTGCATGGGTGACAATGGCAACCGCCTCGTCGCCGTCGCGGCCTGCCTCTTGCAGCAATCGAGCGATTTCCCCAATTTTCTGCATCGCCATATAAATAATGATCACGGGTGAACCGCGTGCGATCGCTGTCCAATCCATTTTTTCAGCATCGCTATTACCCGCCAAATGACCCGTGACAAAAGTCACAGCGTGATTGACATCGCGATGCGTGGCTGGAATGCCGGCATAAGCAAGTCCACCCACCCCAGCACTAATGCCAGGGATTATGCGAATTGGGATATTCTGATTAACCAGCGCTTGCGCCTCTTCACCGCCGCGCCCGAAAATAAAAGGATCGCCGCCTTTCAGTCGCAAAACGCGAAGTCCGCTTTGGGCTTGATCAATCAACTCGCGGGTAATGTCATCTTGTTTCCACGACGGACGCCCGCCGCGTTTCCCGGCATATAGTAATTTGGTCTGCGGCCCCGCCAAAGCCAGAATATCCTCGCTGACCAATGCATCATAGATGATGACATCGGCTTGGCGCAGGGCGTTAACAGCATGCAGTGTCAATAATCCAGGATCCCCCGGCCCAGCGCCGACAATCCAAACCCACCCTGGAGCAAAAGCCGGCAAGCCAGATAAGCTGACATCCGGCAAATCTTGGCCCGATGCGCTAAGACGGACGATCTCCTGTTTGCGTTCATCACTCATATAGCGCTTATAAGCGAGCCAACGGGTATTAGACAAGCCACAGCCAAGACCCGAGACTTTACCTGGCGGATCAAACATCTTAAGAAAGCTATTAAAAGCACTTGAGAGATCACCATGTTTGGCAGACCGCATTCGGAAATTTCGGAAAATAGTTTCGCATTTGAAACGACGCCTTTAGTCAAACCGACGGGGTTTCGCGAATATGATGCGCGGTGGCTTTTTAAAGACGAGATCAACCTCACGGGTATCCAAGCTTTGGGTTTTGGTCTTGGCACGCTGTTGCATGAGATTTTGGACGACGCGCCCGCTATCGTCGTCGGGCATGATTTTCGCAGCTACTCCCAAAGCATTAAGCTTGCGCTCACAACCGGTCTCATTCAGGCTGGCGTACAGGTGCATGATATCGGCCTGGCGCTCTCGCCGGTTGCCTATTTTGCCCAATTCGACCTCGATATTCCTGCCGTCGCCATGGTCACGGCGAGCCATAATGAAAACGGCTGGACTGGAGTCAAAATGGGGGCCAGCAAACCGCTGACATTCGGCCCCGACGAGATGAACAGGTTAAAAGAGATCGTCTTATCGGATCTCGGAAAAGCGCGCGACGGTGGCGGCTATCGGCGCGTTGAGGGTATCGCCGAGCGGTATATAAAAGACCTCACCTCGCGACCCAAATTCGCCCGCCCATTACGCGCCGTCGTGGCCTGCGGCAATGGCACAGCTGGCGCTTTTGCGCCACCGGTTTTATCAGCGCTCGGCATCGAAGTTATCCCGCTACACTGCGATCTAGACCACAGCTTCCCCCATTACAATCCAAACCCCGAGGATATGGAAATGCTGCACGCCCTGAGCGCCGCCGTCAAAGAGCATCAGGCCGATATCGGATTTGCTTTTGATGGCGACGGCGATCGCTGTGGCGTTGTTGATGATCGCGGTGATGAAATATTTGCCGACAAAATGGGCGTGCTGGTAGCCCGTGACCTCGCGCAGATTTATGACAAGCCGCAATTTGTCGTTGATGTCAAATCGACGGGTTTGTTTTTGACCGATCCCGAGTTACAGGCGCGCGGGGCCGTGACCCATTACTGGAAAACGGGTCATTCCTACATGAAGCGATATACGCATGACACCGGCGCTCTGGCGGGCTTTGAGAAAAGCGGTCATTATTTCTTCAACGCGCCGATCGGACGTGGTTATGATGACGGCATTGTCACAGCAATTGCGATTTGCGACATGCTCGACCGTACACCAAAAAAGCTTTCCGAACTGAAAGACAGCTTGCCCATAACTTTCAGCTCACCGACCATGTCTCCTTTTTGCCCCGATACCGAGAAATATCGCATCGTCGACGAGGTGACAGCAAAACTGAGCCAAATGGCCAGTAACAAAGAAACAATTTTAGAGCAACCGATCACTGATGTTGTGACGGTCAATGGTGTGCGGATTACACTCGCCGATGGCAGTTGGGGGTTGATCCGCGCCTCTTCCAATAAACCTGGCTTGGTGCTTGTCGTTGAAAGCCCCGTCAGCGAAGCGCAAATGCGGGCAATGTTCGCCTTTCTAGACGGATTATTGAGCGTTTATAACGAGGTCGGCGATTACGATCAAAAGCTCTAAGCGAGCCAGGCGTAAAACATCCGCACCGACATCAACAACAAAAAGCCCCCAAAAATCGTCTGCAACACACGTTTATCGAGACGATGGGCTAGCCTCACCCCAATCGGCGCACCGTAGCTCGTCGCTGGGATCATAATCAAAAACGCCAGAACGCTGACATAACCGAAAGAATAGGCGGGTAAATCCGCCACGCCCCAGCCCGCCCAGACAAACCCCAAAGCAGCAGGAAGAGCAATAAAAAAGCCGACGCCGGCCGAGGTCGCCACAGCGACATGCATGCTTTTGCCCGCAAAGGTCAGCAAGGGAACCGAGAAAGTCCCGCCGCCTATCCCCATCAGGGCTGAGAAAAAACCGATGGTACTGGCCGCGATCATTTGCACAAGTCGTGGCACGCCGCGTCGTGCGGCATCGGGC
>JAYODZ010000023.1:0-13302 GCA_038106515.1 Rhodobiaceae bacterium | reverse complement strand
GAAACAAAATGCGCAAACCCAAAATAAATACGATCACCGCAAAAATAGCCTTTAAGCCATCGGCCGAGATCATCCGCACAATAATCGCGCCGCTCGTCGCTCCGAGCATGATCGGCAGCGCCCATAATTTAAGAGTTTCAAAATCAACGGCGCCCGTACGGGCATGAGCGCGGAACGATTGTATCGAGGTGATCGTGATAACCGCCAAAGACGTACCAACGGCGAGATGCATCTGCAAAGCCTCCGGGACGCCCAGAAAAATAAAACACTGAAACAGCACCGGTACCATGATCAGTCCACCGCCGACACCAAGCAACCCCGCCATAACACCCGCCGCGAGGCCTGAAACCAGCAGCGCGATAATCAGAAAAACAAGATCCGTCATGATCGCCTAGCCCCGTAAAGCGACGCCGACTGCAGACGCGCGCGGCGCTTCGTCACGCTTAGGCGCCGCGGTCATAAAATCCAAAACCTCTCGCAAGAGCTCCGCCGTCGCGGTTGACTTCGGCGCCTGCTCACTCAAAAACCGTCGGTAAAGGCGCGCCCGGGGACAATTTTGATATAGCCCCAAAATATGTCGTGTCAGCGCATGCAAAGGAACACCGCGGGCGCACAGCGCCTCGGCATAAGGGATAAGCGCCGCCAACACATCCTCGCGGCTAATTTTATCCCCCGTCTCGCCGTATAGCTTTTGATCGACCGCGGCTAATTGATAAGGGTTTTTATAAGCGGCGCGCCCCATCATCACCCCATCCAGCTTCTCGAGATGCTGAGCGGCCTCGTCTAGTGTTGCGATGCCGCCATTAATGACAACGACGGCGTCAGCATAACGCTGTTTCAGGCGATAAACGATGTCATAATCGAGCGGTGGGATATCACGGTTTTCTTTTGGGCTTAAGCCATCAAGCCACGCCTTCCGCGCATGAATGATAAAATGCCGTATCCCGACGCGATATGCTTGTTCAACCAATGTAAATAAGGCTTCTTCGGGATCTTGCTCATCAACCCCGATCCGACATTTCAGTGTTACGTCAATTTCGACACGGTCGCGCATGGCCGCCAAACACGCCGCCACCAGTTCCGGTTCGCGCATCAAACAGGCGCCGAAACGCCCCGATTGAACTCGATCCGACGGACAGCCGACATTTAAGTTAATTTCATCATAGCCATAATCAGCGCCGATCACCGCGGCCTGCGCAAGTTTTTCAGGATCGCTACCGCCCAATTGCAGGGCCACGGGATGCTCGACAGGGTCGAAGCCAAGCAAATAATCGCGCTCGCCATGCAATACGGCATCGGCCGTAACCATTTCCGTATAAAGCCGCATATGACGCGATAATTGCCGCAGGAAAAACCGATCGTGACGATCGGTCCAGTCCATCATCGGCGCGACACAAAAACGGTGAGACGTAGTCATATCTCTGTTTGCCGCAGAAATGATCGATCTGCAAGAGACAAACAAAACGGGCGAGGCATTTGCATGCCTCGCCCAGAATGCTGAACTAAGCCCAAAAGGGTCTGATTACTTCCCTTTTGGCAATTCGTTATAAGGCACTGTTTTATCGACACGGACATCTTGCGGCAGCCCGAGTACCTGCTCCGACACAATGTTACGCAAAATCTCGTCAGTTCCACCGGCAATCCGATAGCCCGCGCCGCCGAACCACTGGTTCTGGAAGGCCGCGTTTAGGGGCGATAAATCACCATCATGCAATATACCGCCCTGGCCTTGGATCTCCATGCCGAAGCCTGCGAGATCTTGCATTTTCGGTCCCGAAACAATTTTACCGATCGAGCTTTCTGGCCCTGGCTGTTGACCTTTCGACAACGCCGTCAAGGTGCGGAATTTGGTATATTTCAGACCTTGCGTCTGGACATACCAATCCGCCAGATGTTCACGCACATTGCTGTCTTTGATCGCTGGGCCGGTTTCTAATTCCGTATCACGCGCCAATTGTAACAGCTCATTATAGTCAACGCCGGTTCCTTGGCCGATCGCTAGACGCTCATTCATCAATGTTGTCAGAGCCACTTTCCAGCCTTCACCAACTGCACCCAAGCGCTGCGCATCCGGCACCCGCACATCGGTAAAAAACACCTCATTAAAATTAGCGTCACCCGTGATTTGTTTAATCGGACGAATTTCGATACCAGGCGATTTCATATCGAGGAAGAAAAAGGTTAGCCCCTTATGTTTTGGCACAGTCGGGTCAGACCGCGTGACGATAATCCCGTAATCGCAATAATGCGCGCCTGAGGTCCAGACTTTCTGGCCATTGATCACCCACTCATCGCCATCGCGCTCAGCTTTTGTCCGCAGGCCCGCGACGTCAGAACCAGCCGACGGCTCAGAGAACAGCTGACACCAAATTTCCTCGCCGTAAAGCGCAGGTTTAACAAAGCGCTGTTTCTGCTCTTCTGTTGCCCATGCCAACATGGTGGGAATGCACATGCCCAAGCCAATTTCGTAAAAACCACCTGGAACGTCGAAATTGGCTTCTTCTTGCGAATAAATCACCGACTGGATCGAACTACCGCCGAGACCGCCATATTCCTTAGGCCAGGTAATGGCCGCGTAGCCGGCTTCGGCTTTTTTAGCTTGCCATGCACGGGCCCGTTCGAGGCGTTCGCTTTCGGGGCGAACCGAGCGGCCAGCACGGGCTTTGCGCGGATCCTTCAGTTGAGCATTGGCCTCGAGCCAGCTGCGTACCTCAGCACGAAAACTTGCTTCTTCTTTCGTATCGTTAAAGTCCATGTTCAATCCTACCTTTTTCGTTTTTTACAGTCTCAGAGTTTATGAATTAAGACGCCAAATTGGCCCGCTCAAGGGCCGAGACCAAACGGTCTTTCCAGCGGCTGGCGCTACCAAGCGCAAGGCCAAGTAGTTTGGCGCGGCGATAGTGAAATTGCGGATTGGCCTCCCAGGTGAAACCGATCCCGCCATGCACTTGAATATTTTCTTGCGAGGCAAAGCGATAGGCTTCGGTGGCCGCGATGCGCGAAGCAGCGGCGGCGATTTCCAAATCATGGCCTTCATTGGCCAGCACCATCGCGCCGTAATAACAATTACTCCGCGCTAGCTCGAGCTTCACATACATATCGGCGATCTTATGTTTAATCGCTTGATAAGACCCAATTTGACGGCCAAAGGCATAGCGATCAAGCGCATAAGTGCGAGCCATATCCATTGCCGCCTGAGCACCGCCGACCTGCTCAAACGCCATCAGCACCGCCGCACCAGCTTCGATCCGGGTGTACATATCCCAGCCCTCGCCAGCCGTACCGATCAACTCAGCTGCGGCACCTTTAAAGTCGAGGCGTGCATGCCCGCGCGTCGGATCGATAGTTTGCACAGCGCTGGCCTGCGCTTTATCTTGCGACAGATCAACCAGAGCTAGGCTCGGACCCTTGTCCGATTGGCACAAAACAATTGCCAGATCAGCATCCATGCCGTCGGCAACGGGTAATTTATGGCCGTTCAAACTTCCGCCATCATACCGGCACTCAAGATTACGCGGATTTGGCGCTTGCACACCTTCCGCCGCGGCCAAAGTACCAATTATTTCGCCAGCCGCGAGCTTCGGCAACCAGTTTTGCTTTTGCTCCTCAGAACCAAACAGGCGCAACGCCTCAGCCGCCATATAAATTGACGACGAGAACGGAACGGGTGCAACGGCGCGCCCCAATTCTTCGGCAACGACGCATAGCTCCAATGTGCTCAGGCCCAATCCACCATATTCTTCTGGGATCGCCGCACCAGCAACGCCCAACTCGGCCAAACCCGACCAGATATCCGCGGCCATATTTTGATCACTCTCAAGCACAGCGCGAACGCGCTCGATCGGACATTTGTCTTCAAGGAAACGGCGAACCTGATCCTTCAACATTTTTTGATCATCGGAAAAATCAAAATTCATTTCTTACTCCCCTGAGACAGTCAGTATTAAGAATAGTGTATGATGCTAGATAAACCAGAAATCAGCGTCAATTCCTATGCACGGGCCAAATCATGCGGCAATCTGTCCGCTCGCAGCCCAAAACTCAAACCGCGGGAACCAAAATGCGATCGAGGCAGGCGGCGACGGCTTGGCGCGTGTCCTTAATATAGCTCGCAAGACGGGTAACATCTGGCTGATTGGTGGCGCGCAAGATCAGGTTTTCTGTCGATAACGGCAAGGCATCGGTATGATTTGGGCCAACACAGAGGCTTAAAACTTGTCGCAACACAGAAAAACTATGCCAGGCCTCGGACAGCAGATTGAAATCCGCATCTGATAATACGGCGGCGGCATGAAGCTTCTTAAGAGCCTGATCGGTGTGCGGCGACAGCACCTGCGGCGTTGTTTGCGCCGAGAGCAAAAGCAGGGTCTGGGCGATGAATTCAATTTCAAATAAGCCACCACGACCGTGTTTAATATCCCACGGCGATTGCGGCTTTCTTTGTTCCAATAAGCGTGCCCGCATATCGGCAATATCTGTTTTTGACTTTTCCGCCTGTCGAGCACTGGTCAAAGTCGTCTCGATGATCGCCTCGATCTGCCGACATAAGTCCTCATCACCGGCAATCAGTCGACCGCGCGTTAAGGCCATGTGCTCCCAAGTCCATGCCTCATGCTGTTGATAATGCGCGAAGCCCGACAGCTTACTAACCAGGGGACCGCTATTGCCCGAGGGGCGCAAGCGGGTGTCGACCTCATAAAGCGAGCCTTGCGCTGTCGGCGCTGTGAGACCGCTTAAAAACCGTCGCGTCGTGCGGGCAAACCACGTCTCGGCGTCGAGCGGTTTTGCCCCGTCCGAGGTCGCCAAAAAATCTGGTGCATCGCAGATGACGATAATGTCGAGGTCAGAGGTGATGGTCATCTCCTGACTACCGAATTTACCCATTGCTAAAATCGCCATCGAGCCATCTTGGATTTGGCCATGCAGACGCGCTACATCCCGCTTTGCCCAGTTGAGCGCCTGTTCGACCGCGGCATCGGCCAGCGCCGCAAAACCACGCCCACAGGCCAGTGCATCGAGCGGCTCGCTTAAAAGCCGTACCCCAAGGGCAAACTGCCTCTCATGCACAAACAAACGAATACGATCGAGCGCTTGAATAATGTCGTCATCCGGGCAATCCACCAGAACCAGCCGCAAATCCTCTGCAATGCGCGCGGCGTCTTGCAACGCGTCCAGGCTGGTATCGTCCAGCACAATATCGAGTAAATTCGCATTATGGCTCAACCACTCAGCCATTCGTGGCGCTGTACCGATAATATCAATCACCAGATCGAGCATGTTGGGGTTTGCTTGAAACAGCGAGAAGAGCTGAACGCCGGCTGGTAATCCCGATAGAAACTTGTCGAACCGCAATAGGTTTTCATCGGCGCGACCATTTCGCGCCAACGCAGTGAGAAGATGCGGCTTGAGGCGTGTCAGCATTTCACGCGCCCGCGCCGAACGCATCGCTCTGACCCGACCTGTATGCCAGCCACGGATAATTGCCGACATATCAGCCGAACGTTGAAAACCCATATTTTCGAGCGTCGTCAGCGTATCGGGGTCGTCATCGGCGCCCGTGAAAACCAAATTCCCTGAATGCGCCGACAGGTTCTCACCAGTTTCAAACAAATTGCCGTATTCGCGGGCCACATAAGTGAGATGCCGTGTCAGTTCATCACTTAAGTCTGCCACTGTCTCATAGCCAGCGAAATTGGCAAATTGCGCCATGGTCTGGGGGTCCCGCGGCAGCGCATGAGTTTGCTCATCATTGCGCATTTGCAAACGGTGCTCGAGGCGGCGCAAATAGCAATAGCTCTCATGCAGCCCCGCAGCCGTTGCGGCGCTAATCCATCCCTTCCGCGCTAGCTCGGCCAACACATCAAGCGTCGGGCGCTGGCGTAAGGATTTTTCGCGGCCACCAGCAATCAATTGCTGGGTTTGAACAAAAAACTCGATCTCGCGAATACCGCCTCGCCCAAGCTTAATATTATGCCCTGCCGTGGCGATTTGCGCGTGCCCTTTCACAGCATGAATTTGCCGCTTCATGGAATGCACATCCTCGATCGCGGCAAAGTCGAGATTTCGTCGCCAGATGAACGGGCCCAGTTCGGCCAAAAAAGCCTCGCCCGCTGCGATATCCCCGGCAATAGCGCGCGCCTTAATAAAGGCAGCTCGCTCCCAATTTTGCCCGTGCCCCTCGTAATAAATCAGCGCTGCTGGAACCGGCAAAGCGACAGGCGTCGAGCCGGGATCCGGCCGCAAACGCAGGTCGACACGAAACACATAGCCGTCGGCTGTCGGGTTTTGCAATAAGCCCCGCATATCGCGCGCCAGATCGATATAAAATTTGCTTTGCTCGACGCCATCTGCCAATGGCAACACATTCGGTTCGTAAAAAAATATGAGATCAATATCTGAGGAATAATTCAGCTCATAAGCACCATGCTTACCCATAGCCAAAACAATAATACCCGAGGACGCATCCTCGACCATCTCACATAGCTTGCCACGACGATGCGCCTCGGCTAGCAAAAAGCGGATCGTGGCAGCGACCGTCGCATCGGCAAATTCACTTAAAGCGCGGGTCACTTGCATCACCGGCCAGTGGCCTGTCAGGTCAGCCAACGCCGTTAACAGGGCGACCGCGCCCTTGGCGCGTCGTAGATCACGCTCGAACTGCGATCGCTCAGTCGCTTTCAGGGCGAGTAGCGTCGACATTTGATCGGCCAAAATCTCCTCGGGCGGCCTCGTCGCCAGCCCGATAATAACTTCCGGATGATGGCGCAGCAGGCGCACTAGATAGGACGAACTCTCGCATAGCCAGAGAAAAAATGCTCGATGCGTGGTTATCACCGCGGCGGCATCGACCGGCAGGGCTTGAACTAAATCGCGATAAATCCCCTCTCCTCGCGCCGCGTCGCGAGGCGCAGGCAAGGCAACTCTATCAAACTGCATTAGCGCCGGCACTTTTAACCTCGTGGTAACGAAATAATGACGCTGAGACCTTGCGGCAGATTTTGCTCAAGCCGCAGTGACCCGCCATGGCGGGCGGCGATGGCACGCACCAATGGCAAACCCAAGCCCATACCAGCGCTGGCACGGGCGGCATCAAGTCGGCCGAAACGCCGTAACACGCGCGCATACTCCTCGGCCGCAATACCCGCGCCATCATCGCTGAAACAAATTTCATAGGCATCCGGCTTTTGCGTCAAAGCAATGTGGATTTGGCCAGCTGATTTCAGCCCGTATTTAAGCGCATTATCCAAAATATTAGTCATCGCTTGTACCAACAACGGCGCTGAGACACGCGCCGGGAGAGGATCATCAGGTAGATCAAGGTGCAATGTCGCGCCCGCTTCCTCAATAAGCGGTTCATAGAGATCAGCAACATCGCGCACCAACATGACAAGATCAGATGCCTCTGCCGCGAGAGGCGTCGCGCCACTCTCTAAACGTGACAGCGATAAAAGAGCATTGAAGGTGACGATCACATCGTCAATATCACTCATGACCGTGGCAATATCCCCGGCTCCAATGGCTTGACCATCGGCTTGCCGCTTCGCGATAATTTCGACGCGATTTTTGATGCGGTTGAGCGGCGTACGCAAATCATGGGCAATATTATCGCTGACATCGCGCATCGCATGTATCAACTCGGCGATCCGATCCAACATGCGATTAAAATGATCGGCAACATGCTCAAAGGCATCATCCTGCCCCTGCAGCGGGATGCGACGCGCTAAATCACCGGCCATAATTTCTGCAATCGCCCTGTTCACACGCTCTAGGCGACGGTCAATATTATACGCCAGCCAGCGTCCGCCCAACAGACCCAGAACAATAATCAATAAAACAGCAACAACCAGCAGACGGCCAAAAACCTCCCCCAGCTGCGTTTGAAACGACGAATTACGACCGACAAACAGAACCATATTATCGGGGAGAACTAATTTGCGTCCCCGTATCATTTGCTTTTGATCCGCATCGAGATAATCGAACTCTATCCAATCGTCGGGTAAATCGCGGCTCGAAACCAGCGCCGGTACGCGGTCGAGATTACCATCGAGCTTAACGCCACCCGCATCAACCAACCAATATATAGCCGTACCAGGGTCTCGCCCAATCGAGTTAATTTCTGCCCGCAGAGCGTCCAAGCCGCGGCCTTCATAGAGCGCTAATAAACGTTGGCTCTCGCTCTCGACGCGGCGATCCAACTCGGCCTGCATCAGTTTCGAGCTTTGCCACCATAAAAGCGAAAAGAGCAAAGCCACCGAAACCACAAATAGGCCGGTATAAATCAATGTGGTCTGCGCCGTGATCGATCGGACTAATCGCATGTGCCATCATCCAAAATAAAGCCCGCCCCCCGAACTGTTTTGATCAGAGGCTGAGCAAAGCCTTTATCTATCTTAGCGCGCAGGCGCGACATATGCACATCTATGACATTTGTTTTTGGATCGAACTGAATGTGAAATACCTTTTCGAGTAACATGGCACGGGTCACGAGCGCGCCCTTATTCTCGGCCATATAGAGCAGCATGTTGAACTCACGCGGCAACAGTTCTAGCTCTTGTCCTTGGCGATGCGCCACACGCGTTCTGACATCAAGAACCAAATCGCCACAGGTGACTTGCGTTGTCGCCGGCGCCGCACGTCGCACCAGAACTTCGAGCCGAGCGACCAACTCGTCCAAGGCAAAGGGCTTAGCTAAATAATCATCAGCACCCGCGCGTAAACCTGAAACGCGATCATCAACCTCGCCGAGTGCGGACAACATCAGCACTGGTAGAGTGTTATTTTCACGCCGCAAAGTTTCGATCAAACCAATGCCATCAAGCTCGGGCATCATGCGATCAATAATGGCCGCGTCAAAATATCCCTCCCGCAACGCTGCCAGCGCCCGCGCGCCATTGGCCGCATGGGTGACAGAAAAATCATATAACGCCAAGCCGTCCATGAGGGACTGCGCGGTTTGTGGATCATCCTCCGCTAGCAAAATACGCATAAAGCTGCTCCTCGCTAGGAACGAGTCTGGCGCAAAATGCGCCATAAGGTAAAGAGCCCAATCGCCAACAGTAAAAAAGGACTAAGCCACAAAAGATAATTTTGTGGTGCAAAACGCGGCCGGAATAGAACAAAATCGCCATAGCGGTCGGTCACCGCGGCAATTATGTCGTCATCGCTTCGGCCGGCTAAAATACGTTCACGAACCATCGCCCGCAAATCGCGCGCCAGCGGCGCATCGCTATCATCAATCGTTTGGTTTTGACAAACGAGACAGCGCAATTCTGAAGAAATCGCGCGGGCGCGGGCTTCCAAAGCTGGATCGGCCAGCAATTCATCTGGGGTCAAGCTAAACACTGGCGACACCAAAGCGATAAGAATTATTGCGACGAGAGAGAGGCGCATCTTACCGTCGCCATCCCGTCAAGCCGATCCCACCGGCCAATACCATGACCAGCGCGCCAAGCCATATAAAAGCTACTAAGGGATGCTCCCAGATGCGGATTACGTGGCGGCCATCTTCGAGCTTCTCGCCGAGAACCGCATAAATATGACGCGACAGCTTCACATCAATCGCCGCCTCTGTAGTTTGACTGCGCTCGGCGCTATAAATCCGCTTTTCGGGGGTTAAGATTTTCTTCCTGCCATCCAGATCACGCATCGTGATCTGCGCACGTTCGGCAATATAATTCGGCCCTCTCACTTGCGTGACGGCATCAAAGACAAATTCATAGGCTCCAAGCTCGATCGGGTCACCTGGTGCCACGGCGACGACGGTTTCGCCGCGCCACGCCGTGGCCCCGATAATGCCGAGTAGCATCAGGCCAATCCCCGCATGTGCCAAATTACCTGCCCACACCGATGGCGGCAAAAGACGCATGCGCCCCCATAGACCAGGACGCCGAATGTCGAGCGCCGTCAGCAAGGTCGCAATAGCCGACATCATTAGCCACATCGCCCCGAACAGAGCGGCCAAAACGGATGCGCTGATCTCGGCCCGCAACGACAGAAAGACCAGCACCGCAAGCGCCGCAGCAGCCAGCGGAGCGGCCAGCGCTCGCCGGATTTGTCCCCACGAAGCCCGCCTCCAAGACAAAATCGGGCCCAAAGGAAGAACCATAAAGAAAGGCACCGACAGCGGCAGGAACACGGCGGCAAAGTAAGGTGGGCCGACGGAAATTTTTCCCAAACCCAAAGCGTCGATTGCCAGCGGATAAAGCGTGCCGATAAAAACCGTCGCCGTCGCTGTTGCTAGAAATATATTATTCAGCAACAAAGCGGCTTCACGGCTTAAAAGCTGAACGGATTTTTCGGCCTCAGTAGCAAACTTGGCGCGACTATATAAAGCCAAAGCGCCGCCAATCGTCGCCGCAATGATCGCCAGAATATAGACGCCGCGCGCCGGATCATTGGCAAAGGCATGCACCGAGGTCAAGACGCCCGAACGCACCAAAAAGGTTCCGATCAAAGACAGCGCGAAAGTCAAAATGGCCAGCAAGACTGTCCAGCGCATGAAATGCCCCTGCCGTGCCGTCACCTTGATTGAGTGCAAAAAGGCGGTGCCCGCAAGCCATGGCATGAAGGACGCATTTTCAACCGGATCCCAAAACCAAAACCCGCCCCAACCAAGTTCGTAGTAAGCCCAGAAAGATCCGAGCGCAATGCCAGCGGTGAGAAACATCCATGCCAAAAGCGCCCAGCGGCGCACCCATGCTGCCCAATCAGACGACAGCTGACGATCGAGCATGGCAGCGATGGCAAACGAAAAACACAGGGAATAACCGACATAACCAGCATAAAGCATCGGCGGATGCGCCGCCAATGCCGGATCTTGCAAAATTGGGTTTAAGCCCAAACCTTCAAAGGGAGCAGGAAAACTGCGCGCAAAAGGGTTTGAGGTAAACAGAATGAAACTCAAAAACCCGAGCGAAATCAGCGCTTGGCTTGCCAAAACGCGAGCCCGAAAGATGAGCGGCAAACGCCCCGATAAAACCGCGAATAGGGCACCATAAAGCGCCAGAATAAAGGCCCACATGAGCATCGAGCCTTCGTGATTACCCCAGGCGCCGGCAATTTTATATAAAAGCGGCTTATCGATATGGCTATTGGCGACGACGACATCGAGCGAAAAATCCGAGGTTACAAAACCGCGAATAAGCGCCGCGCCAGCGATAAATAACAGGCCGAGCTGCGCGATGGCAGCACGCGGTGCCACCAACATCCACGCCTCGCGACTGGCCCGCGCGCCGGCAAAGCCAACCCAAGCCTGCACAGTCGCGACCAACAAGGTCAGAATAACAGCAAAATGTCCAAGCTCGGCACTCACGGGCGCGTCTCCATTTTGCCAGCCTTTAGCAACGCTTCGGCGACTTCTGGCGGCATATAATTTTCGTCATGTTTCGCCAAAACATTATCGGCACGGAAAACGCCGTCAGGCTGCAAGCTTCCTTCGGCGACAACCCCCTGACCCTCACGGAAAAGATCGGGCAACATGCCGGCGTAATGGACAGAAAGCGAGGCATTGAAATCGGTGACTATAAAGTCTACGTCCAACCCATTGCGAACCACACTACCCTCCTGCACCATACCACCAATACGAAAGCGCTGATCGGTCGCTGGCGGGTTCTCCGCGACTTCAGTCGGAGAGCGGAAGAAGACAATATTATCTTGCAAAGCCGTCAGGGTAATAAAAGCCGCCAGCCCCAAGGCTGCCAGGGCGCCGAGAATAAGATAAGCCCGCAGGCGTCGCGGTGACGTCTTGGTCATCTCTGCTCCTTCTGCTTTTTAACCAGCGATTGAACTTGTTCGATCAGCGCACTGATCGTTTGCCGAAAAGGGTCACTGGGATCCAGAGAAGCGATCAGCTTATCCCATAAAGCCAGCGCTTGCGCACGCTTACCTTGTTGCATCAGCGAAAGCCCTAGCAAAAATCGCGCGCGGGGGTGGTTGGGGTCGAGCGTCAAGGCCTCGGCCAAGGCGCGTTCAGCAGTGCCTGCGACCATGCCCCCCTCTTTTGCCATATAGCTCTCAGCAATCGCGACGCTAATATCGGCCGATTTGCCCTCGAGTTGGGCGACAATATCCCAAGCTTCGATGGCGCGATCATAATCACCAATTTGCTGGCGCAGCCGCGCCAAAATCCGCCAGCCTTCGGCATCGTTTGGTGTATCGGCCAAGCGTTGTTCTATTTTGACAATAATGGCACCTACGGGAAGCTCTTGCACGGGCGCTTTCAGCCGGTCTGCCAAAGGCATATCGGGCTGCCCCTGCGCCCCAAGACCGAGATACAACAACAAGCCCAAAATCGGAATCGCAATCATAATCAGTGTGAGAGTGAGACGCTCATCTCCTGTCCGCCGAAGCGGTTGGCTCAAAACCCAAGCTGTCGCGACGGCCAAAATCGGCATCGCGCCCCAGACAAGGATATCAGACATCATCAACTACCTATATAGGTGACGACCTCAGGCATCGGTGCCCGTATCGTCTCCAACCGATTGATCGGTGCATCGGGGTCGGCATAACCAAGCGCCAAACCACAGAAGAAAGTCATCGTATCAGGAATTTTGAGGAAGGTTTTGACGCTTGGGGCCCACATCGCCCATATTTCTTGCGGGCAACTGTGCAACCCATTTTCGCGCGCTAAAAGCATGATCGATTGAATAATCATCCCAAGATCCGACCATTGCCCTTCTTGCATTTGCTTATCAATGGCGAAAAACATCGCTGTTGGCGCACCAAAAAATTTGTAATTTTCAAAAATCTGCTCGAGCCGACCCCGTTTATCTTCCCGCGGGATACCCAGAATATCATACATGCGTTCGCCAACATCGTTGCGGCGGGCGCGATAAGGTTCGCTTAGCTCTGGGGGATAAATATGATATTCCGATCCCTCGCCAGCCGGATTAGCACGCGCCTTGACCAGAATATCAGCGACGAAATCTTTTAGTGGTTGACCGCTAACAGCCCACATATGCCATGGCTGGAGGTTCCCGCCCGATGGCGCGCGCGTAGCTGTTTCGACTATTTTTTCAATGAGTTTAGCGTCGACAGGAGTGTCGAGAAAGGCGCGGCAAGAAAACCGCGTTGTGAGCGCGTCGGTAACGCTATTGGCAGCAGTTGTTAAGCGGGACATGTTGACTCCTTTGCGAGGCGCCTAACATATCACAGCCTAGAATTATGGCCAGAGCAGATCAGCCGAGCGGGTACTGGAGCGTCAGCAAATATAAGACGACATCTATCCTACCGCCGGTGATTGCATTTTCCGTACTCCGCGCATTGCCCGTCCGCACATAAATATCGCCTTGGTACCAATGAACA
>JAYODZ010000167.1:0-3063 GCA_038106515.1 Rhodobiaceae bacterium | reverse complement strand
CCCACCACAATAATTTTCTCCGACACAGACACTAGATACCCTTCTCCAATATCAGATCCATTTCCGCTCGTGTTTTATCAACCAGACCAAGCGTTTCCAAGGTTCGCCCGTTGGTATAAAAATCTTGGTTATTTATAGCCCCACCAATGGCTAAAAACGCATTCACCAAGGGTAAAGAAACATTAGCCCAGCGCCCAATGGAAGCGAGCAAGGAAAGACCAAGACGCGTATCCTCAAACATATAACGGTGTTTTGTTAAGTCGATATCTTCCCGCCAGTCGCCGCTATCTGTGAGCTTGTCATGTGCGCCGCGACCATACATCCATTCGTCGCCCGATTTTGCATAATGGTCTGCGAGCGGAAAATGCGGCGCCCCAAAGCCGAGCGCCGTTCGCAAAGCTATCCGCTCGCCATCGAGCGCATCGGTTGTCCGCCTAATGCTAGGTTGAGTTCCTTCATTGTGAATATCCCAGCGCTCAAAATGTTCAAGCGGACCAGCATTCATAATGATCAGCGGTGGATGTATTATCGGACCGGCATTCATCAAGGCTCCAGAAAGGGCATTCTCGCAGGGCTCGATGGCGGGATAGGCTCGTGCTAAGACCGCGCGCGCGGCGACGTCATTTTTCGACGGCAAAAAGCCAGTCGGAAGTCGTTTTCCATAACCCGATATGATGACGAGATTATCGGCATGCTTGCGGGCCAAATACGGCAGCGTCCCAGTTTCTCCAAATGTAACATCTGCCATATTGCCAGCGTCGCGGGCCGCCTTTAGAAAAACAAAGCTCCCAAAGGTTCCCGGCGCGATAAACACCACTTGCCCATCTTCCCATAATTCAGCACATTCGTTCGCAAGATCTTCGTGAGCCGTTGCCGGCATTGGAATGACGATAAGCTCGGCACCCTTGATCGCAGCCACTAGGTCTGACGTCGGTGCTGCGATTCTAATATCGCGCGTTCCACGAAAATCTGTTACGCGAATAACAGGATTAGAACAAAAAGCATCCATCAAAGCCTTATCACGCCGCCAAAACCGTACCGCATGACCTTTCTCGGATAATTCTGCGGCGGCAGCGAAAGAACCGTGCCCACCACCCAATACTGCTATCTCCATGGCCTCTCTCCTCCTCCCTATTATCGCGCAATCGTTATTCAAGAATTATTATTAGGCGCGTGTTTTCTATTTGCGGCGCTGACCCCCCCCAAGCAGGGGCAATCGTTCGGCGCTTTCCGTCACGCGTGAGAACAACATCGGGCGCGTCCAAATCCTGCCGATCCCACAATTGGCACGTCACCATTTTATGCTTTTGATCGAGACCCTCGCAATAATTGCTATAAGTGCAGAGCCGCACATCGTCCCCCCGACCGGTACGCACCTTAACGAACCAATCGGGATCAGCAAGAGCCTGCCGCGCGAAGCCGATAATGTCGGCATCTCCATCTCGAAGACATTTCTCGGCTTGCGCAAAATGATGCATACCGCCTGCCAAAACAACCGGAACGTCTAAGCCCTGCGCCATCAGATGCGTTTTTATTTTAGAGACGTTATTTTGATTTCGACCAAACGGGCCAATTTTATCAGAAAAGATCTGCGGCATACACTCATAGCCGCTTTCACCCGTATAGGGATAAGCCGCCTCGCCCGCCCGCGGTTGCTTAGCGTCTTCAAACTTTCCGCCCCGTGAAAAAGACAAAAAATCTAGCCCCGCGCGGGTCAAGTGTTCCGCAAAATAAACGGCGTCGGACACGTCGCTGCCGCCGTCAATAATTTCGTCAGTCAACAATCGCGCCCCAACGCAAAACTCCTGCGGGACTGCAGCACGGACGGCATGCAACACATCGAGCGGTAACCGCAAGCGATTTTGTAAATTGCCACCATAGCCATCTTGTCGATTATTCAAACGCGATAAGAAGCTGGCCATTGTGTAGGCATGCGCAAAATGCAACTCAACGCCATCAAATCCCGCCGCGACTGCTCTCGCCGCCGCTCGGGCAAAAGCCGGTGGTAAGATGCTCGGCAAATCACGAATCTCAGGCAGATGCGTGTCGGTCACGACAACCCTGTGGCCAAATTGTAAATCTTGCCACTCGCGCGGCGTCAAAATCTTGAGCAACGCATCATCCGGGCTATTTAGTAAATAATCGCGAATATATTCGTCGGACACATCTTCCATTGCCAGCGCCTTGCGATGTTGCGACGTAATCTTGAGATAGTCGGAAAGAAACCGTTCTTTTTGCGGTCGTCGTTTGATCGGCAAAAAATCAATCAATTGAATAAAAATCTTTGTTTGCCCATCACTCGCTGTCCGAACTGTCTCAACTAAAGATTTAAGTCCATCAACATGGGCATCCTCGTTTATCCGCAAAAGTGACCCTGATGGAACATCACGAATACCGGTCGCTTCGACAACAATGGCGCCTGGTTGGCCTTGGGCAAAACGTTTGTACCAACTCAAAACATCGCTCGTGACATGACCCGAAACCTCTGCCCGCCAAGGCACCATAGCCGGTATCCAGCTGCGCGATTGAAGCTGCAAGCGGCCTTTCGTCAGGGGAGAAAAGAGGACTGACATATGCGCCTGATCTTGATCAGGCCATGGAGCCTTGATTGTCTGGTATTTGATTTTTTCAGGGGGTTTCCACATATTGACCAAAAGTTGGACGAAACATCTAAAAATAAATATGTGATGAAGGTAAAGGCCCATCACAGTTAATTAGCTCAGCTTTTTTTTCTCTGATTTTAAAGCTCCCGTCTTTTTTAATGAGGCAGTAGCGATAGCTACCAGCGTAAAAAATTGGATTTTCACGCTGATATTCGGCCATTATAAATCGCGCCGTCACAACAATCTCAGAAGCTGTGTCTGACTCAACAATGATATTAGAGACCAGATGCGAACTACGGGGAAACGGTTGTAACGAAAAAGCGTAAGGTGTCTCATAACGCGCAACACGAACGCGGCGAAGAAGCGTGTCATCAAAAATAAGCGACACATGGTTGAGGCCATCAAGCTGCTCTGGTGCAGCCGGCGCCCAATACAGGCCATCTTCGGTAAATAAATCTAG
>JAYODZ010000022.1:11624-21035 GCA_038106515.1 Rhodobiaceae bacterium | reverse complement strand
TTTATTCAATAGTTCCAGCATGTTAGATGCTAGATCACGCGGCGCATTTTTGCAACTAATTCCGCAAGCCGCATCTGGAACAAATCCTTAAAGTGCGTATCTGTTTAGACTGGGTTATCGTAAACCAAGCGGTAAGGTCGTCGCTTTCAGTAGCTCACACAGGTCGAGAACACGAGTTTTTTAACGATTTGGGCAGTAATATTGGGTGTAGAAAAAATATAAAAATACATAAAAAACAATATTCTAAATCATTTCACTCACAGTCGAGAACCTTTTTTCATAGATTTTACTTGCTAGAAACAAGTTTGTAGCGTTAGTCTTTCCGAGTGACGATCTAATCTGGTATGTAAGCAAAGAAGCGCTGCCAAAGCGGCGATTGAGACGAGGAGGGACATAATCATGGAAGTAGGTCTTTTGATAGTTTTCCAGAATTTTATGGAGCAAACATCGGATCGTGCAGCTTGGGAGCGCGATTTAAAAATAGCCAGCATGGCCGAACCTTTAGGTTTTGATACTTTAGGTGCCGTTGAACACCATTTCTTTAATTACTCAATGTCACCAGATAATTTGCAGTTCTTGGCTTACATGGCAGCCAAAACGCAGCGAATTAAGCTCCTGACAGGGGCGGTAATCCTGCCTTGGAATGATCCGCTTCGGGTCGTTGAGCGCATGGTGGTGCTCGATCATTTAAGCAATGGACGCGCGCTTTTCGGCATCGGACGTGGCCTCGCGAAACGCGAATATGATCGTTTTGGTGTCGACATGAACGAAGCACGTGATCGTTTTGACCAAGCTGCTGAACTGATTTGCGATGCGTTGGAGTCAGGAACCTTTGAAGGCAAGGGCCCGATCTATAACAATATGCTAACAGAAATCCGCCCACGGCCCTATAAGAGCTTTAAAGATCGCTTCTACTGTGTGGCCATGTCGTCCGATTCGGTGCCTGTCTGCGCTCGGTTAGGCGCCCGCATGATGACCTTTGCCCAAAAACCTTGGGAAGACATGGTGCCGCATTTCGAAGCCTATAAGAGCCAGTTTAAAGAAAATCATGGGGTCGCCCCTCCGCCACCCGTCTGTGTTGACTTCTTAGCCTGCGACGAAAGTGGTGAGCGGGCCGAGGCATTAGCGCGCGAACACATGGCTAATTACTACATCACGGTGATGGAACATTATGACATGGCTGGTGATCACTTCAAAAAAATGAAGGGCTATGGTGACTATGCCTCGAATGCAGAATTGCTTCGCGGTCTAGGTATGGAAGAGGCAGGCAATGCCTTTGTCGATATCAATACATTCGGCACGCCGCAGCAAATTCTCGACAAGCTCGAAGCCCGTCGTAAAACCATCGGTGATTTTGACTTAACGATCCAAGTCAGTTATGGCGGCATGGATCCTGCCGATGCTGAAAAAAGCCTTAAACTTTTTGCAGAAAAAGTTCTCCCTGAGCTTCAATCTTGGAAGCAGGCCGCGTAAGTCGCCTTTTCCAATTATTAGATTGATGACTTCAGAAACTGGTCGGCCAAAAGCCGGCCAGTTTTTATTGCGACGTTAAGCTGTTATCTGGGCAGCGGCAAACTCGCGACGGGCCGTTTTTTGGTACCGCGGCATAGAGAGTTGTGCGCTGGTAGGGACGCCGCCCCGCTGTTTCAATGAGCTGCGCCAGCGCGCCGGCATCAAGCGATTGGCCAAATTCTCCGCCAGCAGATCTCGTAATCGACTCGTTCATCAGCGTACCACCAGCGTCATTTGCACCCGAGAGCAACGCGCGCCGTAACCCTCCCGTGCCGAGCTTGACCCAGGAGGCTTGAATATTTGGGATCAAGCCGGCAAAAACCAGTCGCGCAACCGCATGCATTAAAACACTCTCACGCCAACTCGGTCCCTGTCGCGCTTTTCCTTTCAAATAAATTGGCGCTTCCATATGTACGAAAGGCAAGGGCACAAACTCCGTAAGACCTCCGGTGGTGGCCTGAAGTTTCTTAAGCGCCAAAAGATGCGTGGCCCAATGATCATAGCTGTCGACATGACCAAACATGATGGTTGATGTTGTCGGCAAGCCAACAGCATGTGCGGTCGCAACAATGTCAAGCCACTCGGCCGTATTCACCTTATCGGGGCAAATAACCTTCCGAATGTCATCGTCCAATATTTCGGCCGCCGTTCCCGGCAAGCTACCAAGGCCAGCCTGTCTCAGACATATGAGAAATTGCTCGATGGATTGCCCTAACGTCATTGCGCCATGCATGACCTCTAGGGGCGAAAAAGCGTGAATATGTATCTGCGGCGCCACCCGCTTGGTCGCGGTTAAAATTTCTAAATAATCAGCCCCGGTAAATTCTGGATGAATGCCGCCTTGCATACATATTTCTGTAGCACCATAAGCGACGGCTTCTTCAACGCGCGAGGCAATTTCTTCGAACGAAATGCGATAAGGCTTGCCTCTGAGATGCGCGGCCGTTTTACCTTTTGAGAAGCCACAAAAGCCACATTTATAAAGGCAAATATTGGTATAATTTATATTCCGATTAATAACATAGCCCACCGAGTTACCAACTAACTCGGCACGCATTTGATCGGCCGCCCGCGTTATATGCTCAAAATTGGCACCACGGGCGGAAAACAAATATGCAATGGCTTCCGCCGGTAAATCCTCTCCGGCCAAACAGCTATCAATCATACTGACAATTGACGGATCGGGTTTGCCGATGGAATGACTAAGGGCGGGAAGTTTTTTATTGGCGCCGGCGCGCCAATCATCTTCCATAGGCAAGCCAGCCGCATCCTGCTGAGCGATTGCAGCGCTCCGCAGGCGCGGATCGAGCCATTTATCCGCTTGCCGTAAAAATCGCGGATAAATTGTAAATCGCTCTACCAAATTGTAGGGCGTCAGCTGATCCGCCAGATCGGCCACATGCGGCCACGGTTTTTCAGGATTTACATGATCCGGCGTGACCGGCGAGATACCTCCGAAATCACCAACGCCTGCGGCAATCAAATCTTGATAACCGACCTCCGAGATCAGGTTGGGCGGCGTTTGAATAATTATCGTCTCAGGAAGCACATCGCGCGCCGCCGCAATCGTCCATAAAAGTTCATTATCGTCAGCGTCGGCGACGTTGCGCATACGGGTATCCGACTTAGCGCGAAAGGGCTGAATAATGACTTCTTGCACATGCCCATGCTGCTTGTGCGCATCAGCAATAAAAGCAAGGTCCGCCAAGCGATCAGCGCGGCTCTCACCAATCCCGATCAACAAGCCTGTTGTAAAGGGAATTTGAGCCTCGCCCGCTGCCAACAATGCCGCCCGTCGTAGTTCCGGCGATTTATCGGGAGCCGCGAAATGGGCGCCGCCACGATGTGTGAGTTGCGGCGCAAGAGACTCCAACATCATACCCATGGAAAACGCTACGGGCCGAAGTTGCAAGACTTCAACTACTGTCAAGCTACCAGCATTAATATGCGGCCATAAGCCAGTTTCTTCATAGACCGCCCGCGCCGCGACGGCGACATAATCGAGGGTCGATTGATAACCGTTTTCCGTCAACCAATCGCGTGCCGCTTGATAACGTAACTCCGGTCTCTCGCCCAGAGTGAAGAGAGCTTCTCGACAGGCGGCAGAAGCGCCCGCCCTCGCAATTTCAAGAACCTCGTCAAGCGCGAGATAAGGCTTAGGCACTTGGCGCGGAGATTTGGCGAAAGTGCAATAAGAACAACTATCCCGACATAAACGCGTCAGCGGAATAAATACTTTGCGAGAATAGGTGACGGTCGCCGGTCCAGCATGGGTTAAGTTTTTATGCGCCGCGCGTTTGGCCAAGGCTTGCCAAGGCATTGCCTCCAGCGCCAAGTTAATATGGCTTTGACCCGCTACCACATTATCCATTCGCGGCCACCAGCGCCAGAGCTGGCGACAAAGCCAAGTCACTTCCGGTGTCAATATCAAGCGCTATATTCGGATTTTCTACCTGCAAAGCGGGGCCGCCCCGACCGGACCAGTTTCGCATATGCGCAACTAAGGAGTGAGGCCCGAAAGAAAAGGCACCATGATCCTGAGTACCATACAGCAAAGCATTTGTTCCCGCCATTTTATGACACGGCACTACCAGAGGGCGCTCGACTGCATCATAGTGCGTAAATAGCTGTCGAATATCGTTAGCCTCAATATATGGTAAATCAGCGGGTAGTATCAGCCTAGGGGCGCGCGGCTTATCTAACGCATTGAGGGCGGTATTTAAATCAGCGCCTGTATCCGAAGATAGGCAGAGAAGGTCGATATGAGCGCGACGGCAAAAGCCTTCCATCTGAGGCGAGCCACAGAGCAAAATAACACGCCCCGTTTCCGCCTGCTTTGCAATCTCAATCACATGCGTTAACATGTTCAACACAAGCTGACTATGTCGACCGGCCGATAAAGCTGGATTGAGGCGCGATTTGGCACCTGACCACCCTTTAAAGGCTACAATGATCTCTTGCATCACATCCCCTCGGCTATTCGCATCACGGTTTTGGCCAAGCGCAGTTTGTCATCTTCATTTGACATGATGATATGTTCACAAAAGACCTGCAAGCCGTCGGCCTCAAGTTCTGCAACATAATCTGCGTCTCTATGGTCAATCACCAGAGCATCGATCAAACCATCGAGATGTCGCGCATAGCTTAGAGGGTTAACAGGGATTTCTAATTCCGTCATAATTTTTGCAGTTGGCCCCTTAATGGCAGACCCCCCAATAATCGGACTAACGGCAATGCGGGGGCAGCGACTGGCAGAAATGCGTTGGCGCAGAGTGGGCACTGCCAAAATTGGGTCAAGGCTCAAATAGGGGTTCGAGGGACAAAAAATAATGGCGGCCAAGTTGTCGCTTGCCGTCAGTAATGCATTTAATTTTACTGCTGGCTTTGCGGCAGTGTCGACATCAAAAGTAATTGCCTGCGTTTTGGGCTTGCATTGATCGCGAACAAAATATTCCTGAAACGATAAAATGCCGTCATCGCTATGCACAAGAGTGCGGACACGTTCATTAGATGCCGGAAAAACAGAGCAGGTTAAGCCAAGCCGATCGCACAGCAGCGTGGCAACATCTTCAAGGCTCATGCCGTTATCGAGCGCTTGCCGTCGCAACAAATGTAAAGCAATATCGCGGTCTCCCAAGCGAAACCAAGACGGCCCTCCTAACTTCGCGACTTCCCCCAACACCTGCCACGTCTCGTCGGCACGACCCCATCCTTGCCCCGAGTGGACGAGGCCACTAAGAGTATAAATGACGGTGTCGAAATCGGGACAAATCAGCAAACCAAGATGCTCGAAATCATCCCCCGTATTGCATGCGACATGCAGGCGACCTTCGGCAAGCACATTAGCTAGGCCACGCACCAATTTGGCGCCCCCCACTCCTCCGCTCAAAGCCAGAACCGGCGCTTCACCCCTCATGTAAACAAATCCAAGTCGATCGGCCGGATAATATGCTCGAGGCACCCTTGCGCTTCCGGCAGTTTGGTTCCCGAAAGCCAAACTGCGGGGATCCCTGCGTCAGCCTCCCCCATAATAACGCCGGCCGTGGCAGCGAGCTGATCGGCAACACCCACCATGCTAACTTCCAGTTTTCGCCCATATCGATCTGGCATTTGCCTAAGATCTTCAACCGCCGCAAAACCAGCCAACCCGATCGCCACATTGGTGGTTCCCATACGCCAAGGCCGCCCGAAGCTATCTGCGATAATAACGGCAATTGGGATGCCGAATGCGTCAATTATCTTGCGCCTTATTTGCGACGCCGAAAAGTCTGGGTTCTGTGGCAACAGAAGAACGACCTCATCATCCGCCTGTGGCGCAACAATATTGGACTTATCTATTCCGGCATTAGCCATTACCAACCCCAATTTATGCCGGACGATAATTAGCCCGGGACGCACGCGCATGACGGCACTACTTTCGGCCAAAATCAGCTCCACCAAACGCGGGTCTTTCCCCGTTTCGGCCGCCAATTCGAGGGCGCGGGCGCTGGCTTTCACCGACGATAAATATTGATGACGACCCTCGGCTTTCGAGACTATTTTCTGGGCAACAACCAGGCAGTCTCCAGCTTCGGGTCGAACGCCCGCAGCCATCAGCGATTTAAGTATAAGTGCAGCAAGGTCGTCACCGGCAACAATATCGGGAATATCCGTCAAACCAATCGCGTGCATGGATGTCGTATTCATCGGCCAGTCGGTATGCTCCAAGGGTCGTCTGCGATGGGCCATAACTCTGATTTTATGACCTTATTTTCTTTACTTGTTTAAAGCAAGTATATTGCATAGGGCGTTATTAAATGTAAGCATACCGTACGTTATAAAGAAATAAACAATATCGCGAGAGGTATAGAATGGCGTGGGATTTTGTCACGGACTCTGAATTTCAAAAAGAACTCGACTGGATGGCCGATTTTATTCGTGCCGAAGTCGAACCGCTTGATTTGGTTTTCCGCGGCCCCGGCGACCCTTGGGATCCAGCCTCTCCGGCCCGCGCACTGATGAAGCCCCTACAAGAACAGGTAAAAAAGCGCGGCTTATGGGCCTGTCACTTGGGTGAAGAGCTCGGCGGGCAAGGTTTTGGGCAATTAAAGCTTGCTTTGATGAATGAGATTTTGGGGCGCAGTCGTTTCGCTCCGTCGGTTTTTGGTACGCAGGCGCCAGATACTGGAAATGCCGAAATTTTGGCCCGGTTTGGAACCGAAAAACAAAAACAAACCTATCTGCAACCCCTTCTTGATGGTGAGATAGCATCCTGTTTTTCGATGACCGAACCGCAAGCTGGAGCGGACCCAGGCGAGTTTACCTGCAAAGCTCATCTAGAGGATGATCACTGGGTGATTAATGGCGAAAAATGGTTCGCCTCGCATGCTCGCTTCTCAGAATTTTTGATTGTCATGACCATCACAAATGATCAGGTGGCGGTTCATGATGGCTCATCAATGTTGATTGTGCCCCAAGGTACAGCTGGCATGACCATATTGCGAAACACAGCTGTTGGCCCCAAAGACGACTTTGATTCCGGCGTTCACGCTTATATTCGCTTTGAAAACTGCCGCGTGCCAAAGGAAAACCTTTTAGGGCCAGAGGGCGGTGGCTTTATGGTCGCCCAGTCACGACTAGGGGGCGGCCGCGTTCATCACGCGATGCGAACGGTTGGTATGCTGAATAAGGCCTTGGACATGATGTGCGAACGCGCCGTCAGCCGCATCACCAAGGGCGAACCGCTGGCGCAAAAACAAATGGTGCAGGAAAAAATCGCCGACTCTTACACGCAAATTTTACAATTCCGCTTACATGTTCTTTACGCGGCTTGGCTACTCGATCAAGACAAAGGATACTCGCGGCGCGTGCGACGCGAAATCTCAGCCGTTAAGGCGGCGATGCCAGGCGTCTTGCGCGACGTCGTCTATCGTGCCCTGCATATGCACGGCTCGCTCGGCATGTCGAATGAGACGCCACTAATGGATATGTGGCAATATGTTCCCGAAATGGGGATCGTCGATGGGCCGACCGAGGTGCATAAAATTTCCGTCGCCCGCGATATCTTGCGCGAACGACAGCCAGTCGCTTCAAAATTTCCGTCCTATCACGTGCCGACTAAACGTCTCGAGGCCGAGGCGAAACTTTTTGGCAAAAGAGGGTAAGCCGGAGGATAAATCGGACAAAAATTCGGGCTTAACTGACCTAGCTACATGGAGAGGAAAATGTCCAACTCGACCGACGATAAAATTATGAAAATTGAAGCAAGAACGGCGTTTGGAGAACTCGTTGCAAACTATTGTCACGGTTTCGACAAACGCGATTATGATCGCTTTTTGAGCATTTGGTGGGAAGATTGTATCTGGGATATCGGCCCACCTTTTGGAAGCTTTACGGGCCATAATGGAATCCACACAGCAATTTACGATGTTTTGTGGCCAGCGTGGCAACAGTCACGTCACTATACAACAAATCTGGTGGTCGATTTTACCGGGCCAAACATGGCGAAAGGCTTATGCGATGTCGATTGCATCGGCACGACGGCTGATGATTTATCGCAAACCGTTGCGGCAACTTACGCCGATGATTTTGAACGTCGTGATGGCGTTTGGAAAATCAAAAAGCGTAAAGTGACAATCCACCACTTCAATCCCATTCCTGGTCTGGTTTTGTCACCACCTCAAGCTTGAGCTTCGGGATCAATATTGGTCAATCGGATACCCGCACGATCGGTATTATAGTGCTTGTTCATAAAAATCAGCAGCGAGGTCAGTGCCTCTGCAGCCGCAGCGTTGGCGAGTGATCCGGCGTGGAACCCACGTAACCCGCAATCGGCCAAAACCTGAATAACCCGACCGCGCGCCTCACGCTTGTCGCCACAGACCAAAACATCGCAATCGATCTCATGATCGAGATCGGGCAAATGTCGCGCCCCAACATTTTGCAGGGCCGAGACAACCTCCACACCCTCGCCTAAGATTGATTGCGCAATGAGAGCGGCCGCTCCCTCGGCGGGTAATTGCACCCGCATAACCTTTGGTGGAACAAGTGGCACGGTGGCATCGACCAAGAGCTTATTTTGAACGTAAGGTTTCAGCATTTCCAGAGTTTCGCGATGCGACCCAAAGGGGACTGCTAAAAAAATCATGTCGCCGTCTTGCGCGGCGCCCGTGAGCGTATCCCCGCTGACTTGACTGGTTGGAATATCATCGGTGATCGATCGCGCCGCAGATTTGGCTTTTTCCGCATCTCGCGACCCGATTACAACCCGATAGCCAGCATGCGCGAGGCGCCGCGCCAAACCATTACCCAAAGCCCCCGTGCCACCAATAATGGCTATGCATTCTGTTTTCTCATTCATCTCATCACCACTTATGCCGCTCGACCAGCACCAAGTGACTGCGCGACTCTCAATATTGTTGCTTTCCTAATGCGTGCTTTCAGGGGGCAACATAACCCATTTTTCTTAGTGCCGGCAGAACTTCACTAGCAATATAATCAACCCGTGCCTGCCCTTGCTCAATCGGTTCGCCCGGCAACTGAGCCCAGAAATGAATATCTTCCATTTGCGGGAATTTATCGAGAAGAGTTGCGATCGATTCTATGGCTTGCTCAGCCGTCCACACCGTGTACAGGCCCTCTGCCAAAGCCTGCGTGGCGTCTTTGTAGAGCGGTGTCGTTTCCGGAGGACCAAACGCGCCCCATTCGATATATTTATTTGATTGATACAGAACATGGGGCGCAACGCGTTTAGCCTCGGCAATCGGGTCGGGACTAATCAGCGCCCAACTACCTGCTACAATACAGCCCTCTTTCGGGTCTTTGCCGTGACGCGCCAAGGCCTCAATATACATTTCCTCGCCAATGCCGCCGGTCGATAAAAACCCATCACCAATCCGCGCGACCCGATCAATTGCAGGC
>JAYODZ010000022.1:9875-11614 GCA_038106515.1 Rhodobiaceae bacterium | reverse complement strand
GATTTTATGATCACCGACGACAAAGCGCTTACCCGTAAAATTGACGGTCTCTCCAGCCCAAGCGCGGCGGATAATCTCTATCGACTCCTCCATCAAGCTTGGACGATTTTTTAGATTTCGATTAAACGCATCAAATTCTAATTGGCGATAACCTAGACCAACCCCGAGATCAAAGCGCCCTCCTGTCAACAGCGACAATGTTGCAGCATCCTCGGCAATCCGAATCGGATCATGCAAAGGCAAGATCATCAGATTAAAGCCAATATGCATTTTTTCGGTGCGCGCACCAATGGCAGCGGCAATAACAAAGGGAGATGGGGTATAGCCGTCATCGCAAAAATGATGCTCCGTCAACCAAACGGAGTTAAAACCCTGTTTCTCGGCGGCAACTATTTGGTCGAGATAAGTGCGATACATGTCGCCAAAGGGAATGCGCCACTCCGGAGGATTACGGAAATCATACCAAAGGCCAAAACGGACAGGTCTCGTCATCGTGCAACTCCCATATAGGTTCTAAAGTTTAGCCAAAAAACCACCGAGGGCGGCGATATAATCATCAAACACCTCAGCAAATGGAGCATGGCCGACATCGGCAAATTCAACAAGCTCGCCAGACTTCGCAAGTGTCGCTGCGGCGCGACCAATATCGGCCGCTGTGAAGCCGTCAAGACTTCCAACGATCGACAAAAACGGCACACTGAGACCAGCCAGCACATCCCTTTGGTCTAAATTTTCTAATTCAAACAGGGCGTTATCTGCACAAGGCGCGGTTTGCATGAAAATCGACCACATCCAATCCTCAACCGCTTGTCCGACGGGTTTGGCGCAAACGGCGCGCGACAGGCCATGAAAAAATGTCGCGCGATCAGCTCGCATAGCATCGACCGTCGCTGCCACATCATCAGCCATACCGCCATATGGGAAGCCATCTGTTTGCGTATATCGCGGAGTTGCGCCGCATGTCGAAATAACACCCGCACAATTCGCACCCAATCTCGCTGCCGCATTCACGGCCACCGCTCCCCCCAGCGACCATCCATTGAGAACCGGCTTTTTGATTTTACAGGCGTTAACCAACGCCACACAATCCTGCGCCAGCTGATCAATCGTGACCGCTGGAAAGTCTTTATCTGACATTCCGCAACCGCGCTGATCAAAGGCGAGCACCTCGTAGCCGTTGGCAAGCAACCATTTTAGCGTCGTATCCCAAACGCGCAACGACATGCCCCAGCCATGGATCAAAACCACGGCATGTTTTCCTCCGGCGTGGTGTTCGTAATAGATCTGCTTGTTCATGTCAGTCGTAAAATAGGCCATCGCCTTCTCCCTTAAATAATGTCATCTCTTCCTTGCACCCGAGGTTACTGATGCAACAATGCCACATAGCCGATAAATTATTTAAATACACTTGCTTGTCACAAACAAGTTGTTTTATCATCTTTTTCGATTGCTCGTCCGAAGCTGACCGCTTAGGCGATAATCGAGTAACAGGCCATTTCGGCTAATCCAGTTCGAAAACCCCGAACTGGCTTGAGGGAGGTTTACTATGACTTTATCTAAGACTACTATAAAAGGGTGGGCCGTAGCGGTTCTAGCTTCTACCTGCCTAACGGCAGGGAGTTTCGTCGCCAGCCCCCCTGCATCAGCCCAAGCGCTCGACGAGATCATCGTTACGGCGCGGAAACAGACCGAGAATCTGCAAGATGTCGGTGCCGCAGTGAGCGCTCTGTCCGCAGCGG
>JAYODZ010000022.1:0-9865 GCA_038106515.1 Rhodobiaceae bacterium | reverse complement strand
CTAACATATCCCCAAACGTCATTATCGATGAAATTGGTCAAGGCCCTGGTGGTGTGGCTGCGGCAACTATTCGCGGTATTGGTATTTCAGATGTTGAGAGAAGTATCGACCCATCAGTAGGCGTGGTTTTCGACGATATCTATTTCGGAGCCGCCTCAGGTAGCGTTATGAAGGCTATCGATATTGATAGCGTTGAGGTTCTGCGTGGTCCACAAGGCACGCTTTTCGGTCGTAACGCTATCGGCGGGGTAATAAAAGTATCACGTTCGAAGCCGTCAAATGAGTTTTCAGGCAAAGTGCGTTTGTTGGCTGGTGAAGATAATCGCCTCGACGCAGAAGCACTCGTGAACCTGCCACTGACTGACAATTTGGCAGTTAAATTCTCGGTCGCAGATCGTAGCACCGATGGCTATGGACGAAACGCCACCCAAGGTAAAGATCAGGGTGCTGAGGATTTTCAGTCGGCTAATATTCACTTCTTGCTGAACGCTTCGGAAGCGCTGACGCTCGAGCTTAGTTATGACCGGCAAGAGACCGAGCAAGACCCATCGATGTATTCGAACCTAGCAACCTCAGCCGACGCTTTCTGCTCGGTGTTCGGAGAATGCGGTCAAGCCAATGGCGCGGTTCCTCAATCAGGCGACCGGTATACGAATTTGGGCAATGGTCCGTTGAACCAAAACTCAAAATTCGACATGGATCTAACGATCTTCCGTGCCACCTATAATCTTGGTGACAATTACGAATTGAAATACATATACGGTAAAATGGAAACGGAAGAAGAGGTCACGCAGGATTGGGACTCCACGCCTCTTACTCTGTATCACACCGACCGCCCTGCGGATGCCGAGCAAGAGACCCACGAATTGCGTTTGACGCATAGCGGCGATACATTAAAATTTGTATCGGGCATTTATTTCTTTGACTCTGAATATAAAATCAATCTCGTCAGCTATATCGGTTTTGCCTGCGTGGTATATGGTTTCGCATGCCCAGCACCAAACACCGAGCCTGCTGTTATCCCCGTACCGCAAACGGTCACGCAGACAACAGAATCGCAAGCTGTGTTCTTCGAAGCCGACTATCGCGTTTCTCCGAAATTGAAGCTGACCCTTGGTGGCCGCTACACTGAGGACGATAAAACGACGCTCGTTGAAGACTTTGTTATCGATCCAGTTGATGGCATCACTTCGAATAGTGCCAGCTTTGACGAAACGACGATGAAAGCGGCTGTTACCTATGACGTCAGTGATGACGCCATGGTCTATGCGCTTTTCTCGCAAGGTTATCGCTCAGGCGGTTTCAATGGTCGCCCGCAGACTCAAGGTGCAGCCTATATTCCGTATGATCCCGAAACAGTGGATAATACCGAGATCGGCTTCAAATCGCAGTTTATGGACAATCGTATCCGTCTGAATGGCGCCATCTTCCAAATGGATTATGACGACAAGCAACAAGACATTGACGTGCGTGCCAGTGGTGGCACGGGTCGTGAAAACCGGACAATGAACGCCGCAACTGCCGAATTGACCGGTTGGGAATTGGAAATGTCTGCGGCCGTCTCAGAGGCACTGACGCTTTCTGGCAATATTGGTTATCTCGATGCCAAATATAAAGACTTCAATGCCGACATTACCAATGACGGTATTCCAGAAGATCTGACCTATCTCGAGCTGCAACGCGCTCCTGAGTGGACGGCGACTTTGTCAGCTCTATACGAAGTCAAAGTCGGTGAAGGCGATCTGTGGATCAAGGGTGATATCCGTTATATTGACGAACATCACATCTCATTCCGCAATAACCCTAACCTGAAAAATGACGAGCAATATCTGATTGATGCGTCGATTAACTACGCGATCAACAATACGCAGATCAGCCTGTTCGGCAAAAACCTTAGCGACGAAGACGGCTGGACCATTGGTTATGATGTGGTCGGGCTGTGGAGCTATGGTGGTGCGCGTCCACCGCGCATGATCGGAGTTGCCCTGACGCAATCCTTCTAAGGGTTGCGGATGGCATCCTCGACGCATCATGGTCGGCGCTGGTTCATTACGGGGGCTTCCCGCGGCTTTGGACTAGCGCTCGCCAAGAAGGTGATCGAAAATGGGGACCGCGCGGCACTGTTTGCCCGCGGTCCCGACATTTTGGACCTCTCTCAAAAACTCGGCACCAACGCTTTTGGCTATCAGCTTGACCTGACCCAGCCCGAGCTCATTTCTGCTGCAATATCGCAAGCCCATCGGGACTTAGGTGGCTTCGACGTTGTCATTAACAATGCTGGACTACATCGCGGCGGTCGGCTCGAAAAATTGTCCGCCACCGATTGGGATGAGGTGCTAGCTACAAATCTCAGCGGACCATTCCACGTTATCCGACAAATAAGCCCCCTGTTAAATCGCAATGCGTCAATCGTTAATGTCGGCGCCGTGGTTGGTTTTAGAGGCTTTATCGGCGACGCTCCCTATGGAGCCTCGAAAGCAGGACTTAGTGGCCTGACCCAAGTTATCGCAGCCGAACTGGCGCCACGGGAAATTCGTGTCAATCTCGTTGTCCCTGGATTTGTTATGACAAAAATGACCGAAGGTATTTCCGACAAGGCGCGCGCACAACTCAACGCTCGCATACCGCTCGGGCGCGAAGGCACGGCGGAAGAGATCGCCGATGTTATTTATTGGGTCGCCGGCTCGACCTATATGACGGGCTCGACAATATTTACCGATGGCGGCTTAATGATGTCATTATGAGGCCATCATGAATTCAGAAGACATACTTAAGTTCTCATCCTGGGCACAGCAAACACTGGGTCTTGAGCATATCACCTATACGGGTCGCATAAGTGGCGGCAATTCCAATGTCACGAGCCTCATCTCACACGCCGCGGGACAATTGATATTGCGCCACCCGCCTGCCAACACGATTTCAGAAAAAGCTGCTCGCGGTATTAGTCGTGAATTCACCTTGATGCAGGCCCTGCATGATGTCGCAAAGGTTCCAAAACCAATTTTTTTCTATGAAGAGAGCGACCTCATCGGAACCCCCTTTATTCTAGTCGACTATGTGCCAGGTGTCTCGATAACAAATACGTTACCGCCCGACTATGAGGAGACGCCAGCCACAATCTCCAAAATTGGCGAAGAACTCATAGACGCTTTAGCTGCCATCCACAAGGCGGATACGCGGCGCTTGCCAGATAATTTTGGCCGGCCTGAGAAATTCATCGAGCGCGAAATTGAGCGGTGGACAGCAATTAGGGCCCGCCATAAATGCCGCGACTTACCTCATCTAGACGAATTGGCCGAGAAGCTGGCATCGCAGGTCCCACCGACGGAGACGCCAACCATCATTCATTGCGACTTTCATCTCGACAACACCTTATTCGACAAAACCAAACCTGAGCTTCGCGCCATCATTGATTGGGAAATGGCGACTTTGGGCGATCCGCGCATTGATCTCGGTTTGTTTCTGATGTTTTGGAATCGAAATCCAGAACGGCGGCTCGGCTTTTCTTTTGTGCAACAAATCTCCAATCGAGCCAATATCGTAACGCGCCAAGATTTGGCGCGGCGGTGGGAGCGACAAACGGGTCGAAGCGCCGACCATCTAGACTATTTTTGCGCCTTTGCGTTTTGGCGGCTTGCTGCCATCGTCGAGGGCGCATATGTCCTTTACACGCAGGATCAGGTCGATAGCACCTATGCGCAAAACTTAGAACACGACGTACCAGCATTGCTACGCGAAGCATGGGAGATAATTTCATCATGACGCTTATGAAGCCGACAATGATGCACGAGCCCCTCTCGACACAAATTATTTTGCGGCATGGCGCAACGACCTTTAAGCGGTCGCAAATCATTGACTTTGATGGCGAGGCAGCGCACGCCCACAGCTTTGCTGAAATTTCTGATCAGGCCACGCGCCTAGCCTCTGGGCTGTCGGCTCTCGGCGTCAGGGCTGGTGAGCGGGTTGCAACATTTTGCTGGAATCACAGCGCCCATCTGGCTGCTTATCTTGGCGTGCCATCTATGGGGGCTATTTTACACACGCTAAATATTAGGCTTTTTCCGGCGCAAATAAATTTTATTTTCAATCACGCGCACGACAAGGTCGTTTTGGTCGATGCGAGCTTGTTGCCGCAATTGGCCGAAGCCCTCGATCATAGCACTGTAGAGATTGTTATCCTTATAGGAGATGATATTGCCGATGTTCCGGCCCTTAAACAAAAAATAGTGTCCTATAAGGACTTGTTAGAGGCGCAAGACGGTTCCTTCGACTGGCCCGAGATCGACGAAAACCAAGCCGCGGCGGTCTGTTATACCTCGGGGACAACGGGCGACCCGAAAGGGGTGGTCTACAGTCACAAGACCATTTACATTCATTCCTTCGCCTCAATGGCTGCAGATACATTCGGCATTTCTCAGCATGATCGTATTCTACTCGTGCCGCCAATGTTCCATGCCAATGCCTGGGGCCTACCTTATAGCGGTTGGTTCGCCGGAAGCGACATCATTATGCCGGGACCCCATTTACAAGCCGACAAACTTCGCATCCTGATCGACAGGTTTCGCCCAAGTTTCTCCGCCATGGTGCCGACATTGGTCAACGACCTCATTCGATTACACGCCGAAACCCCGCTCGATTTATCGTGTTTTCGGGTGATCGTCTCAGGCGGCTCTGCCGTGGCACCAGCATTGATCAACAAGCTTAAAAGCGAATGGGGTGTGCCGGTCATTCAGGGTTGGGGCATGACCGAGACCAGCCCGCTATGTGCCCTATCGGTACCACCACGCGAGGCTGACCCCGAAGACGATGCAATGTGGCGTAGCAAGAGTGGACGCACGATCCCCGGTATTCGGGTGCGCATTGTAGATGATCATGGAGTTGAATTACCGCAGGATGGAAAAACGGTTGGCGACCTCGAGTTAAAGGGACCATGGGTGTCAAAATTCTATCATGATCGACCCGACGACAATTGTCTGAGTTCTGATGGCTGGCTTAAAACCGGCGATGTTGGATCAATCGACCCTTATGGTTTTGTGCAGATTACGGATCGAACCAAAGACGTTATCAAGTCGGGTGGCGAGTGGATCAGCTCTGTTGAAATTGAGAATATTGCCCTCGAGCACCCAGCAATTTCCGAGGCCGCCGTTATTGGAATCGCAGATCCGCGGTGGGAAGAACGACCGCTGGTTATTTTTGTTGGCAACCCGGAGACGCCATTTTCTGACCTGAAAAATTTCTTTGCAGATCGTGTAGCACGCTTCATGATCCCAGAATATTGGGCCCGTGTTGAGGCCTTACCCCGCACTGGGGTCGGCAAAATAGATAAGCGTTTGCTTCGTAGTTATGTCGAAGACAACAAAATTAAGGTAGCGAAAGTCTAAAAAAAGCTGACCAATCAAAGCGAGAAAAACGAGATGACCCCTAAAAAATCAGCCTCGGCGAAAACCGAAAAAGCGAAACACAAGAAACCAAAAACAGTCGCACGCAAAAGACTAACCCAAGCCGAACGCTCGAATATATCAGAGAAACGCATTTTTGACGCGGCCGTCAAACTGATTTGTGAGCATGGCTCACATAATACGACTTTAAAAGATATTGGCGAGCAAGCCGGATATAGCCGCGCCCTCCCAAGTCACCGTTTTGGCTCCAAGGAAGCCTTCTTGCGGCACTTAATCACGAATTTTAACAACCACTGGGCGCATGTTTTACGCGAGTCCGTTAAAGATCTCGACGGCATCGCTGCCATCGAGAAATCGCTCGCCACCGTTCAAAAATTTCTCTTGAGCGAACCCCATTATATGCGAGCCATGTATATTCTTTGGTATGAGTCGATCGCGAGTTTCGAGCAAATTCGGGCGCAACTCTCGATCCAACATGAGCGCTATCGCCAAGACGTGGTCAAATGGGCCTCGCGCGGTATGGCTGAAGGCACTATTCGGTCAGATATTTCGCCGCGAGCAATCTCCGTACAATTTTGTTCCTTTATTTTTGGCACCATCTATCAATGGTTAGTTAATCCAAGTGCGATTGATATTCGTGACAGTTTTGAGACCTTTCAAGTCAATTTCTTGGTTATGATCCGCGCCTAACGTCTGTTGCTTGCTCTAAACAAGTTTGTTAACATTTGGCATCGTCATTGTCTGCTTGGGGGGCACGCATGTCAGATCGGCCCATGATTTTTAAATCCATATTACTATCAGCATTTCTCGTTATGCTGATCGGCGTGACTTCGGGACATGCTCAGACACTGGCAGGTGAGAGCCTTTATGCCGAGAACTGCGCCCAATGCCATAGTCTCGACTTGCGCGGTTCGGCGCATGGCAGCAAATTAAAAGGGAAAGCGTTTGTCGAGAAATGGAGCCCAACAGATTTTCAAGACTTGCTCGCCTACAATATGAAGAACATGCCGCCTGGTAATGCCGGAGCGCTGAGCGCCAAGCAGCACCGCGACATCGCTGCCTATCTTGCGGCGCAAAACGGTGTCGAGCCGAGCGTTTTCGCCGAGGTAGAAGAAGAGTGGGTTAATTGGTCAGAAGCTGGCAGCATTGAAGACGCTGCGCGCAATCAAGGCGGCTGGCAAAATAAAGCTATTGTCAATTATCGCCCTGTATCAGAAACTTTATTACAAAACCCTCCAGCCGATGACTGGCTCAGCTGGCGCCGGACCCTGAACGGACACGGTTTTTCACCGCTTGCGCAAATAACCGTGTCAAATGTCAAGAAACTTAAGCTCGCCTGGTCATTGGCGATGAATGACGGTAGCAATCAAGGTACACCGCTGGTCAATAACGGCATCATGTTTTTAACCCATGCTGGCAATATGATCCAAGCCATCGAAGCCGATACGGGTAGCGTTATTTGGGAATATAAATACGAGTTTCCACCCGAAGCCAAAACTTTAGGGGGCCCGACCCGCAATATCGCCCTCTATCACGATAAGGTTTTTTTGGCGACCTATGATGCCGCCATTGTCGCGCTTGATGCCACCACGGGACAACAAATCTGGCGCACACAAAAAGCCGATTTCAAAGACGCTTACACCCATACGGCTGGTCCCATTATTGCTGGCGGGGTCATCGTCAGCGGCATAAATGGTTGCGAGCTCTACAAAAAAGGCGGGTGTTTCGTAACGGGGCATGATCCCGACACAGGGCGTGAGCTCTGGCGCACATCGACCATCGCTTTAGACGGAACGCCCGGCGGCGATAGTTGGGGTGGCTTACCGAATGAGCGTCGCGCTGGCGGCGATAATTGGATCGCTGGTAGCTTTGATCCGACGACAGGCCTGTATTTCATGGGAACATCGCAGGCCAAGCCCTGGGTGGCTGCCAGTCGCGGCATGTCAACGGACGACGCAGCTCTTTATACCAATGCGACCCTTGCCATCGATCCCAAGAGTGGAAAAATCGTCTGGTACCATCAGCATATTCCGGGCGAAACCATTGACATGGAAGTCGGTTTCGAGCGGGTTCTTGTTGATGTCGGCAAGAACCAATATGTCTTGACGGTCGGTAAAGACGGCATTTTGTGGCGACTGAACCGAGCAACTGGCGATTTTTCGGCTTATGTCGAGACGCTACCACAAAACATCTTCGAGACGATTAACAGCAAGACAGGTGCCGTTCGATACCGCGCTGATATTCGTGCGGCTCAAAAGGGCGATAAAATTAATGCCTGCCCGGGGATATATGGCGGCCATAACTGGCAAGCATCTGCTTATTTTCCGCCGTCGCAAAGTTTGATTATTCCGCTTCATGATCTGTGCTCGGAAATGATTGGACGCGATGTAGATAAGGGCCTTGGCGGTGGCGGCTATGGTGGTAATTCGCAAACTTTTGCCCGCCCAGGAAATGATGGGCTTTTGGGTCATCTTGCGTCATACAATGTGGCGACAATGAGCGAACTCTGGCGTTATAAGCAACGCGCAATGTTCCTAACTGGTGCGCTAACGACAGGGGGTGGGCTCGTTTTTATCGGCGACCTCGATCGCAACTTCCAAGCTTTTGATGCAAAAACCGGCAACGCTGTTTGGGAAACCCGCCTTCCCGCACCGCTACACGGATATCCCATCAGCTACGGCGTCAATGGCCGACAATATATCGCCGTGCAAACAGGTATTGGTGTTTTTCGCGCCTTGACAGCGGTTGTCACGCCCGAGATTTACCAGCCGTCCAACGGGCAGGCCATTTATGTTTTTGAACTTGATAACTAGTGATACGAGGTTTCCAAAATGTCATCTGTGATTACGCCGGCCAATCTGACTGAACGCTACACCGAGCTCGATCACAGGCCGCTCCGATCAGATATTTATTACAAGCCGGACATATTTGATCTCGAAATGGAGAAAATTTTTCGCCCGAGCTGGCACTGCGTCGGACGGGTCGAGGAACTCAAAGGCCCTGGTAGTTTTTTTACCCGCGACCTCGCGACATTTAAGATGTCCGTCTTGGTTTGCCGCAGCGATGACGGCGAGATTAGGAGTTTCCTTAATGCCTGCCCGCATCGCGGCAATCAAGTAGAGTTGGAAGATTGCGGACGACGTGGAAGCTTCACCTGTAAGTTTCATGCTTGGCGCTATGATTTACGGGGTCAATTGGTGCACGTCCCAGATAGCGAAGGTTTTCCGAAGCTTGATCAATCTTCGATCGGCTTAAAGCAATTGGCCTGCGATATTTGGGAGGGATTTATTTTTATCAATTTAAACCAAGAACCCGCCGAGAGCTTGGCGGCCTATATGGGCCAACAAGGTTCTGATCTGGCTGGCTATCCATTTGATGAGGGAACAACACAATTCAAATATGTCGGCGACGTCAACACCAATTGGAAATTTCTGGTCGACTCGTTTTGCGAGACATATCACGTTCCATATCTACATCAACACACAATTAAGTCGACAATGTCAGGGCCAGCAAACCCTTATGGCCGGGTCGTGGATGTGCGCCTAAAAGGAAAACATCGTACAACTTCGGTCTGGGGCAATCGTGAATGGCAACCTGCGCCGCTCCAAACCTTAGCCTTAAACAATATGCCGGGCCTATCGATTACGAGCGCGGGAGGCGGCGATATGAATTTGCCGAAAGGCTTGAACGAGACACGCTCGCCTTATTGGGCGATTGATGTGACTGTATTTTTCCCAGGTTTTATTTGTGTCATCGGGCCGGGCATGTATTTCACGCACCAAATGTGGCCTTTGGCTGTTGATAAAACACGTTGGGAAATGACGGGTTATTTACGGCCCGCGCGCAATGCAGCCGAACGATTTGGGCAAGAACACGCGATGGTGGAGCTCCGCGATGCGGTCTTAGAAGATGCTAACACGCTTGAGAGGATGCAACGCAATTATGCAACGGGGATGATGGATCATATCTATTTCCATGATCATGAACTATCACTGCGCTACCAACACCATACAGTTTGTAAAATTTTAGGGTTAGATGAATGAGTGATCTCCTTCCAGATCAATTTGCCGATCTCACCCCCTATTGCGCCAAATGGCTCGCGGCCAATTCGCAAGAGCGAAACGCCCTTCGTATTTCAGCGACGATGGATGAAATTAACGCTTTTTATAATTCCGTCTTGCCGCGGGCACCGGAGGTCCTCGACCACCTCCGAGCTCTTCGGCTTGGCGCGCTAGATTCCCAGAATGAGAATCTCCTGAAGCTCATGCTAGCTTTTGCGGAAATAGGCCCCTGTGTCGAGTGGTTCGCTGCGCCGCGGGTCGTCGACGGGTGCGACGAGGCCATATTTCCGCTCATTCGGGCGATTGATGACGTCGCTGCCCAAAGCGGTTAAGCTCGATACACTAAGCGCGGGGCTTGAACTGTAAATGTAAGCTTTTATAACCGCGGGTCGCAAAGGTCGGCAC